>JAQGLR010000383.1 GCA_028292765.1 Massilia sp.
CCGCAGGGACGTCGAGCAGGTCGCGCACTTCGCTCTGGCGGCAGCGCTGCTGCGGCAGGCGCAGCAGCCATTCGAGGGCGACCAGCAAGGGATTGACGCTGCGGTCGCGCGTGTCGCCGATCTCGAAGGGGATGTAACGCGGGTCGTTTCTGCGGTGCTGGTCGAACACCGCGTGGATCGCGGCCGAGAAAGTATCGATGTCCGGCACCATCACGACGACGTCGCGCGGCCGCAGGGTCGGGTCGCGGGCGAACCACGACAGCAACTGGTCGTGCAGCGCCTCGACTTCACGCTGGGCGCTGTGGGTGATGTGGAATTCGATCGAACGGTCATCTGGCGCTGGCGGCGCCTGCGGGTGCTCGGACAGCGGCAGCAGGTCGCGCACGGCGGCCTGCACCTGCTGCAGCAGCGTCTCGCCTTCGCCGTCCGAGAACAAATCGATGCGCAGCCTGGTCAGGCCAGCGGTCTCGGGCCGGCCTTCTTCGTTGTCGAATTCGTCGAGCATGCGCACGAAATCGCGGCCCTGGCGCCCCCAGCTTGCCAATAGCGGATGGCTGTGCGCATGCAGCTCTTCCATCGGCAGCGCGGCCAGGTCGACCCCGCCGCGCGCCGGCTGGCGCTTGTGCGCCGCCTTCAGCAGTTCGCGCCCTTCGATGATGTCGCCCCAGTAGAACTGGCAGGGATTCGGCACCGCCAGCAGCACCTGGGTATGGCGCGACAGCGCGGCGATCGCCTGCAGGGTCTGGTACGGCAGGGCCGACATCCCGAACAGCACCACGCGCCGCGGCAGGCGCCCGAGCGGCTGGCCGCCGGCGAGGATCTTGGCGACGAACACTTCGTGGATCGCGGCGCGGCCAGTGCCGCGCTGCATGGCCGGCACGCTCTCGTGCACGGCACGCCACAGGCGCGCCTGCCAGAGCTGGTCCGGTGCGAGCGGCACCGGCTCGCCGGCGGGACGGCGCAACTGGTCGCGCCCGATTTCCCAGTCGGTCAGCCAGTCGGCGCGGTAGACCTGGTAGCCGTCGAACAGGTCGGCCAGGCGCTCGGCCAGCTGCAGGCGCCGCTCGGGGCAGCCGTCGCCGAGGAAATGCGTCAGCGGCGCGAACACCGGCTCGCGCAACAGCGTCGGCAGCAGGCGCATCAGGCGCCAGGTGAGCGGATCCTTATCGAAAGGCGAACGGTTCGGCACCCGTTCGCGCCCCAGCATCGCGCGGTAGGCTTCCCACAGGAAGCGCGCCGGCAGCGCCACCCGGGTGGCCGCGCACACGCCCAGCTCTTCGGCCAGCGCGATTTTGAGCCACTCGGCAAAGCCGTTCGACTGCACCAGGATGGTCTCCTGCTCCAGCGGCCCGAGCGGATGGCGGCGCAGCCAGTCGAACACGGCTTCGCGCAGCATTTCCATCTGGTTGCCGTGCAAAATCAGGAGGCCGGGCGTGATCGGGGAAGACATCTGGGAGTATGGTCGGGCAGCTAGGGGTGCCACAGGATACTCTTTTTAGGATCGCGGCGAAAGGCGGCCGGCGAAAGCGCAAGTCCTTATTTCGCGTCCGTCGCGCGCGCGCCAAGTTCCGCCGGGACCTGGCGTTCGAGGCGCGCAAAGATGCTGCGCAGACGCGCGCCGAGTGCTCGCGCCTGGGCAATTGCATCACGCTGGTGCTGGTGCTGGCGCTGCTGCTGCTGGTGCTGCTGCTGGCGTTCGAGCTCAAGGCAGGCCTCGGCAAATCCCATCGCCCCGACCGCCTGTGCCGACGACTTCAGGCGGTGCGCAACCGCGCCGGCGCGCGCCAGGTCGGAGGAAGCCAGGGCCATGTCGATCTCGGCCAGCCCGTCGCGCGCGCTGTCGAGGAACATGAAGGCGAACTTGCGCATCTTGCCGGGGTCGTGGCCGAAGGTGGCGGCCAGCACATGGGTGTCGAGCAGCGGCGGCGCGGCCGGTCCGATGCCCGCCCGCCGGGCCGCGCGCACGATCGTCGCCACCAGGTGCTCCGGCGCGACCGGCTTGGAGAGGAATTCGTCCATGCCGGCCGCCATGCAGCGTTCCTGGTCGAGCACGCCGGCGTTCGCGGTCATGGCGATGACGACGGTATCCTGAAGTGCCCGGTCGGCGCGGATGCGGCGCGTGGCCTCGAAGCCGTCCATCACCGGCATCTGCACATCCATCAGCACGCAGTCGAAGCGCTGTACGCCCATCAGGTCCAGCGCCTCGGCGCCGTTGTTCGCCACGACGACCGAGGCGCCCGCGGCTTCCAGCAACTCGCGCCCGACCTGCTGGCTGAAGACATTGTCCTCGACCAGCAGGATCGACGCACCATCGAGCCGAAGTGAATGTGGCGCAAGCTGTGGCGCCGTGCGGGGAACGGATCCGCCACCGTTTTCCAGGCGCGCCGTGAACCAGAAGGTGCTGCCGCGCCCTGCCTCGCTTTCGACGCCGACCTCCCCTCCCATCAGCTCGGCGAGCTGCCTGCTGATCACCAGGCCCAGTCCCGTGCCGCCGTAGCGCCGCGTGGTCGAGGGGTCGGCCTGGTGGAAGGGGGTAAACAGCTGCGCCACCTCGGCCGGATCGATGCCGATGCCGCTGTCCTGCACCTCGAAGCGCACCAGCGTGTCATGGCCGGAGGCGCGCAGCGCACGGGCGCGGATCGCGATGCTGCCGCGCTCGGAGAACTTGATGGAGTTCCCGAGGAAGTTCAGCAGCACCTGCTCGAGGCGCAGCGGGTCGCCGCGCAGGGGCCGCGCCAGCTCGGGCGCAACGTCGAA
>JAQGLR010000486.1 GCA_028292765.1 Massilia sp.
GCGACGCTCGAGTTTATCCAGGGTTTCGACTGCAGTTGCCATCGTAAAAATCGTCCAAAAAAATAATTATTCGTGGTGCGAGGAGGGGGACTCGAACCCCCACACCATTGCTGGCGTCAGGACCTAAACCTGGTGCGTCTACCAATTTCGCCATCCTCGCGCAGGATTGCATATTGCCACATAAACAAAGGGCGCCCGACAATGAAACCGGCCGCCCTGCACTCCTTTGTTTATGGGCTACAACTTCAACCCGGTATTTTACTGGATTTTCTGACACCAGAGGGGTGATTTTTGCTGGGGTGAGCGAGCCTGGGTGGCTCGCTCACTGGCGTCAGTCCATGTGCATGTCAGACCACCGGCTTCTTCACCCGGAACCACGCCGCATACAAGGCCGGCAGGAACAGCAAGGTCAAGGCCGTCGCCACCAGCAAGCCACCCATGATGGCCACCGCCATCGGCCCCCAGAACACCGAGCGCGACAGCGGAATCATCGCCAATGCCGCCGCGGCGGCCGTCAGCAGGATCGGCCGGCAACGGCGCACGGCCGCTTCGATGATCGCGTCCCAGGCGTGCGCGCCGGCCTTGATGTCCTGCTCGATCTGGTCCACCAGGATCACCGAGTTACGGATGATCATCCCGAACAGCGCGATCACGCCCAGGTTGGCGACGAAGCCGAACGGCCGGTCGAGCACCAGCAGGGCCATCGCCGCCCCCGCCACGCCGAGCGGCCCGGTCAGGAACACCAGCAGCGCGCGCGAGAAGCTATGCAGCTGGAGCATCAATAAGGTAAACACGATGAACAGCACCAGCGGCACGTTCGCCGCGATCGAGGCTTCGGCTTCCGAACTGTCGGCCGCCGCGCCTTCCAGCGTGATGCGGTAGCCGGCCGGCAGCTTCGCGCGCAGCCCGTCCAGCGCCGCGCCCACCTGGCTCGACACGGTCGGCCCCTGGATGCCCGCCGCCACGTCCGACTGGACCATGATCGCCCACTCGCGCCCTTCGCGCCAGATCACGCCCGGCTCCCAGACGAATTCCACGCGTGCCACCTGCCCGATCGTCACCGGGCGCCCGGATGCGGTCGGGATATTGGCGTCCTTCAGTGCGGTGATGCTCATGCCTTCGCTGGCCGGCTGGCGCACCACGATGTCGATCAGCTCGTTCGTCTCGCGGAACTGGCCGATGGTCGTGCCCGTCAACACGGTTTGCACGGCGCGCCGCACGCCCTGCGAGGTGACGCCCAGCGCGCGCAATTTATCCTGGTCGAGGTCGAGGCGCAGGACCTTGACCGACTCGTTCCAGTTATCGTTCACGCCCACCGCGTTCGGGTTCGCGCGCAGCACGTCCTTGACCTGGTCGGCCACGCCGCGCACGATGCCGATGTCGGGCCCGGCCACCTGGAACTGCACCGGATACGGCACCGGTGGCCCGTTCGGCAGCAGTTTCACGCGCCCGCGCACCTCGGGAAAATCGTTGCGGAAGGCGTTTTCGATGGTCACGCGCAGGCGGTCGCGCGCCTCGGCGTCGACCGGCAGGACAACCAGTTGCGACACGTTCGACTGCGGGAAGATCTGGTCGAGCGGCAGGTAGAAGCGCGGGCTGCCGCTGCCGACATAACTGGTGATGCTTTCGACACCCTTTTGCTGGCGCACGAAACCCTCGAAACGTTGTACCAGCGCCTCGTTGGCGGCAAAGCTGGTTCCTTCCGGCGTCCACATCTCGACCATCAGTTCCGGCCGGCTCGAATCGGGGAAGAACTGCTTTTCGATGAAGCTGAAGCCGAAGACGCCGAGCGCGAACACGGCCAGGCTGAGTGCAATCGTCAGCTTGCGATACTCCACGCACCAGGTGACGACGCGGCGGAAGCGCCGGAAACCCGGCGTGTCGTAGACATCGTGGTCGGCATGGCGCTGGCCGGGTGGGTTCACCTTCAGCAGCACGAAACCGATGTAGGGCGTGAACGTCACCGCCACCACCCACGACACCAGCAGCGCGATGGCATTCACCGAAAACATCGAGAAGGTGTATTCGCCCGCGGTCGACTTCGCCAGGCCGATCGGCAGGAAGCCGGCGGCGGTGATCAGGGTGCCGGTCAGCATCGGCATCGCCGTCGAGGTGTAGGCGTAGGTCGCCGCCTCCAGGCGCGACAGGCCCTCCTCCATTTTGCGCACCATCATCTCGACCGCAATGATGGCGTCGTCGACCAGCAGGCCCAGCGCGATGATCAGGGCGCCGAGCGACACCTTGTGCAGCGAAATGTCGAGCAGGCGCATGAACAGGAAAGTGATCGCCAGCACCAGTGGAATGCTCAGCGCCACCACCAGGCCCGGGCGCATGTCGATGGACAGCTTCGGTTTGGTATGGAGGCCCAGCGCGAGGAAACTCACGGCCAGCACGATGAAGACCGCTTCGATCAGCGTCCGGATGAATTCGTTCACCGAGCTCGTCACCGCGCGCGGCTGGTCCGACACGCGTTCCAGCTCGATCCCGACCGGCAGTTGCGAGCGAATTTCCGCCACGGTGTTGTCGAGCGACTCGCCAAGCTCGATGATGTTGCCGCCCTTTTCCATCGACACGCCGAGCCCGATCACTTCCTTGCCGTTGAAGCGCATCTTCTCCAGCGGCGGATCCTGGTATTCGCGCTTGACGCTCGCAAAGTCGCCCAGGCGGAAAGTCGTGCCGCCGGCGCGCAGCTGCAGGTCTTCCAGCTCTTTCGTGGTCCGGATCGCGCCGGTCACCCGCACCTGCAGGTTGTCGGTCGGCGTCACCAGCACGCCGGAAGCCTCGACCCCGTTCTGGGTCGCGAGCTGGTTGACGATCTGCTCCATCGGCACGCCCAGTTGCGCGAACTTCTGGTTCGAGAACAGGATGTTGATTTTCTCGCCCTGCACGCCGAACTGCTCGACCTTGGCCACCAGCGGCACGCCAAGCAGTTGCTGGCGCACGAAGTCGGCGTATTCCTTCATCTCGGCATAGGTGAAGCCGTCGCCCGAGAGCGCGAAGATCGAACCGTAGGTGTCGCCGAATTCGTCGTTGAAGAAGGGGCCGACCACGCCCGCCGGCAAGGTCCCGGCCATGTCGCCGATTTTCTTGCGCACCTGGTACCAGGAGCCCGGCACCTCCTTCGGCGGCGTCGACTCGCGCAATTCGACGATGATCGTCGTCTCGCCCGGCTTCGAAAAACTGCGGATGCGCTCGACATACGGCGTTTCCTGGAGTTTGCGCTCGAGCTTGTCCGTGACCTGCTCGGCCATCTGCACGGCGGTCGCGCCCGGCCCGACGGCGCGCACGACCATCGCGCGGAAAGTAAACGGCGGGTCTTCGTCCTGGCCGAGCTGGCCGTAGCTGACGACGCCGCCGATCAGCAGGGCGGCGATCAGGTAGCGCGTGAGCGGGATGTTCTCGAGCGCCCAGCGCGACAGGTTGAACCCCCTCATTTCACCGCCCCTGCGGGAGCGTTCGTTCCGGCACCGGCGGGAGTACCTGCGGCGGCAGCCTCGGTATCGCCGCGGCGCGCCACGTCGGCCGTCAGGATGCGCACCTTCTGGCCATTGCGCAGCAGGTTCACGCCGGCCGTGACGACCGTCTGGCCGGGCTTCACGCCCTCGCCCAGCAGCACGTCGTTGCCGGCCTGCCCGACCACCTGCACCGGTACCAGGCGCACGGCGCCGTTTTCCACCAGCCACACGCTGGTGACGCCCTTCTGGTGGTGCAGCGCGGTGAGCGGCGCGCGCAGGCCGGCGCCGCCGTTCTTTGATGCGATCTGGACGGCGGCCGTCATCCCCAGGCGCACACCGGCGCTCGGCGGAATGGCCACCTTGGCGGTGTAGGTCCGGGTGGCGGCATCGGCCACCGGCGACACTTCACGCACGCGCCCCGGGATGCCCACCTCGGGCCTGGCCCACATGCGCACGGTGACCGAACTGGCCTTGCGCAGGTCGCCCACGCGGTCTTCCGGAATGCCGATCACGACGTCCATCTCGTCGGTACGCGCCACGCGCACCACCGGCGTGCCGGCGGTCACCACCTGGCCGACCTCGGCGTCGATGCCGGTCACCACGCCGTCGACGTCGGCCACCAGGCTGGCATAGCCGGCCTGGTTCGACTGGGCACGGAATGCGGCCTGGGCGGCGTCCGCTTCCGCTTGCGCCGCGCGCAGGGCGGCGCGCTTGGTGTCGAGTACCGACTGGCTGACGAAGTTTTTCGCGCGCAGCTCCTGGTAGCGCTTGTAGTCGGCGCTGGCCAGGTCGCGGTTGGTCTGGGCGGCGCGCAGGCTGGCCTGGGCGCCGGCGGCGGCCAGCTTCAGGTCTTGCGGGTCGAGCTGCATCAGGACGTCGCCCTTGCGTACGGTCGCGCCGACGTCGACCTCGCGCCGGGTGATCTTGCCGGCCACGCGAAAGCCCAGGCGCGACTCGATGCGCGGGCGCACTTCGCCGGAAAACGCGGCGCTGGCGGTATCCGCTCCTTGAGCCAGTACCGCGGCGCGCACCGGGCGCACGTCCGCGATCTTCGGCTCTTCCTGCGAGCAGGCGGCCAGCAGCAGCGCGCACAGGGACATGGCCAGGGCCGCCAGGGGCCGGCGCCGGTTGGGGCACCTGATGGTCGGAGGGGGCACGGTGTCATTCCTTGGGTTGAGTGGAGGAGCAGCACAGGTGCGATGCCGAATTCCGGTTCGTTATCGGCAGAGTCCGGCGCTTTCTATTGCCGACAATTATAATCACGCAAACTCAACTCTCAAATTACTTTCCAGCAATTAATTCAGGATGTCGGTCGAACACTACGAAAACTTCCCTGTCGCCTCGATCCTGATGCCGCGCCGCCTGGTACCGGCTGTCGAAACGATCTACGCTTTCGCGCGGGGCGCCGACGATGTGGCCGACGAGGGCGATGCGAGCGCCGCCGAACGCCTGGCCGGCCTCGCCGAATACGAAGCCGCGCTCGACGACATCGCATCGGGCCGCGTCGCTGCCCGCCCGATGTTCGCGCGCCTGGGCGACGTGGTGGCGCAATATCGCCTGCCGCTGCAGCCGCTGCGCGACCTGCTGTCGGCCTTCCGCCAGGACGTGGTCACGGCGCGCTATCCGGACTACGCGTCGCTCCTCGATTATTGCCGCCGCTCGGCCAATCCCGTCGGGCGCCTGATGCTGGCCCTGTATGGCGTCGACGGCGAGCGCGACTTGCGCGAAGCCGATGCCATCTGCAGCGCCCTGCAGCTGATTAACTTCTGGCAGGACGTCGGCATCGATATCGCCAAGGAACGCATCTACCTCCCCCAGGAAGACCTGGCGCGCTTCCGGGTGGCGCAGGCCGACATCGAAGCCGGCCTCGATACGCCGGCCTGGCGCGCGCTGATGGCCTTCGAGGTCGAACGCGCGCGTGCGCTCATGCTGTCGGGCGCGCCGCTGGCGACCCGGCTGCCGGGGCGCATCGGCTGGGAGCTGCGCTTCGTGGTCCAGGGCGGGCTGCGCATCCTGGAACGGATCGAGCGCGCCGATTACGACGTGTTCAAGCGGCGCCCGACCATCGGCAAGCGCGATTACCTGGTCATGCTGGGGCGCGCGCTGCGCATGCAAGCAGAAAAACCTGCCGGGCGGCCCCGGCAGTAGGCGGATCGGCTACGCATCGGCTAAGATAGCAGCTTCGCATGATCTGATATTGCCGCTTAGCATTTTCACCCGATTCTCACCCTTTACATGTCCCCCGACGAATACTGCCAGCAAAAGACTGTCCAGAGTGGTTCCAGCTTCTACTACAGCTTCCTCTTCCTCGCACCCGAACGCCGCCGTGCGATCACGGCGCTGTACGCTTTCTGCCGCGAAGTCGACGACACCGTGGACGAGGCAAGCGACGCCTCCCTGGCCCGCATCAAGCTGGCATGGTGGCGCACCGAGGTGTCGACCATGTACGCGGGCACGCCCACCCACCCGGTGACCCAGGCCCTGAAGCCCCACACAAGCGTCTACCACCTGGAAGAACAGCACCTGCAGGCGATCATCGACGGCATGGAGATGGACCTCGACCAGAGCCGCTACCTCGACTACCCGGGCCTGCGCAAGTATTGCTGGCACGTGGCGGGCGTGGTCGGCATCCTGTCGGCCAGTATCTTCGGCTTCAGCAACCCGCAGACACTGGCCTATGCCGAAAAGCTCGGCCTGGCGTTTCAGTTAACCAATATTATTCGCGACGTCGGCGAAGATGCACGCAAGGGCCGCATCTACCTGCCGATGAACGAACTGCAGCAGTTCGGCGTCACCGCAAGCGACCTGCTCAACGCGCGCCACAGCGAGAAATTCGAGGCGCTGATGCGGCACCAGACCGGGCGTGCGCAGGCGATGTACGACGAGGCCCTGCTTCTGTTGCCAAAGGAAGACCGGCGCGCCCAGCGCCCGGGCCTGATGATGGCGTCGATCTACCGCACCCTGCTCGACGAGATCGAGCGCGACAACTTCCACGTGCTGACCCAACGCATTTCCCTCACGCCGCTGCGCAAGCTCTGGCTGGCGTGGAAAACCTATGTGCGCGGCTAAAAACACCGCCGCCCCTGCCGTCGCTGTCATCGGCGGCGGCTGGGCCGGCTGCGCCGCGGCCGTCGAACTGGCCCGAAAAGGCGCACGCGTCACCTTGTTCGAGTCGGCCCGTACCCTCGGCGGGCGCGCGCGCGCCGTCGAAGTGCAGGGACGGCTGCTCGACAACGGCCAGCACATCCTGCTCGGCGCGTACAACGAAACCCTGGGCCTCCTGAAGCGTGTCGGCGTCGACCCGGCCAGCGCGCTGCTGCGCCTGCCGCTGCAGATGCGCTATCCGCCAAATAGCGGCGCGCTCGATTTCGTCGCTCCACGCTTGCCCGCGCCCTGGCACATGATCGTCGCGCTGGTGCGCGCAAGCGGCCTTGCGCGCGAAGACAAGCTGGCGCTGGCCCAGTTGTTCACCGGCCTGCGCTGGATGGGCTGGCGCCTGGACCAGGACGTCAGCGTCTCGGTGCTGCTCGAGCGCTACGGGCAAACGCCGCGCCTGGCGCGCCTGATGTGGCACCCGCTGTGCCTGGCCGCGCTGAACACGCCGCCCGAGCGCGCCTCGGCGAACGTCTTCATGGCGACCCTGCGCGACAGCCTCGGCGCCAGGCGCGCCGCCTCCGACATGCTGATTCCCCGGCTGGAGCTGAGCGCCCTGTTCCCGCGGGCGGCGGCGCGCTATATCGAAACGCACGGCGGCGTGGTCCGCGGCGGCGCCAAGGTCGGCGCGCTGGCGCGGCTGGCGGACGGATGGGAAGTGGAGACCAACGGACCATCGGGCGCCAGCTTCGATGCCGTCGTACTGGCGACGCCGCCCGCCGCCGCCGCCGCCCTGCTCGCTCCCCATGCCGAAGCCGGCGCGCTCGCGGCGCAACTGAACGCCTTCGAACACGAGCCGATCGCCACCTGCTACCTGCAATACGATGCGGACATACGCCTGCCGCTGCCCTTCTGCGCGCTGCTCGACGAGCCGCGGGCGAAGCGCTACGGCCAGTTCGCTTTCGATCGCGGCCAGCTCGACCCTGGCCAGGCGGGCTTGCTGGCGGTCGTGATCAGCTCCGCCTGTGAGGCCGCCGCGCTGGACCAGGACGCGTTGGCGCGCCTGGTGGCGGCCCAACTGGCCGACGCTTTCGCCGATCCGCGGCTCGCGGCGCCGCTGTGGAGCCGCGTGATTACCGAAAAGCGCGCGACCTTCGCCTGCAGCCCCGGCCTGGTGCGCCCGCCGAACCTCACCCCCCTCCCCGGCCTGGTGCTGGCGGGCGACTACACGGCCAGCGACTACCCGGCGACGCTCGAGTCGGCGGTGCGCAGCGGCCAGGCGGCGGCAAAGGCCATCCTCGCCGGCGACCGCCTGCCGCCCGAAAACAGCAGCCTGTCGCACGCCGCTGGCGACGGGGCGGCCGGCCCGGTACAGTAACAGCATCGAACAGACCGAACCGCGGAACCACACCCCCATGCGCAAACTGGAATACCTCGACGCGCTCAAGCGCGCCCTGCTCGGCCTGCCGCCGGAACTGCAGGCCAAGACCCTGGCCTGGTACGAGCAGCGTTTTGTGGACGGCATG
>JAQGLR010000004.1 GCA_028292765.1 Massilia sp.
GCGAGTTCACCGACCAGATCGCGCGCGGCATCGACGCCTGGTCGATGCGCCAGCCGCTCGGCGTGGTCGCCGGCATCACGCCATTCAACTTCCCGGTGATGGTGCCGATGTGGATGTTCCCGGTCGCACTCGCCTGCGGCAACACGTTTGTCCTGAAACCTTCCGAGCGCGATCCGTCGCCCTCGCTGCTGCATGCGCGCCTGCTGAAGGAAGCCGGCCTGCCGGACGGCGTCTTCAACGTGGTCCAGGGCGACAAGACGGCCGTCGACGCGCTGCTGGATCACCGCGAGGTGCAGGCCATCAGTTTCGTCGGCTCGACGCCGATCGCCGAATACATCTACGCCCGTGGCAGCGCCAAGGGCAAACGGGTGCAGGCGCTGGGCGGAGCGAAAAACCACATGGTCGTGATGCCCGACGCCGACATGGAGATGGCGGTCGATGCGCTGATCGGCGCGGCCTATGGTTCTGCCGGCGAGCGCTGCATGGCGATCTCGGTGGTGGTGGCCATCGGCGACGCCGGCGACAGGCTCGTCGCCAGCCTCGCCGAACGCACGGCGCAGCTGAAGATCGCCGACGGCATGAGCGAGGGTGCGGAAATGGGCCCGGTGGTGACGCAGGCCGCGCGCCAGCGCATCGAACGCCTGATCGGCGAGGGCGTGGAGCAGGGCGCGACGCTGGTCGTGGACGGCCGCGGCTGCACCGTGCCGGGCCGCGAGAACGGTTTCTTTGTCGGCGGCACGCTGTTCGACCACGTCCTGCCTTCGATGAGCATCTACCAGGAAGAGATCTTCGGGCCGGTGCTGTGCGTGGTGCGCCTGCCGGACGTGGGCAGCGCGGTCGAGCTGATCAACGCCAACGAGTACGGCAACGGTGTCGCGGTGTTCACGCGCGACGGCGGCGTGGCGCGCGAATTCGTGCGCCAGATCCAGGTGGGCATGGTGGGCGTGAACGTGCCGCTGCCGGTGCCGATGGCCTTCAACAGCTTCGGCGGCTGGAAGCGCAGCATGTTCGGCGACCACCACGCCTACGGCCCGGAAGGCGTGCGGTTTTATACGCGGCACAAGGCGGTGATGCAGCGTTGGCCGAACACGGCGAGCGCGGGCGTGGAGTTCGCGTTCCCGCAAATGAAATAACGGGAAGCAGCAGCACCAGGTACGAAGCAGTCGAACACCAGCACTCCAACAAAAAACAGGGATGCACATGATCGAGACTCTCCAGCACCTGCCGCCGGCCGCCGATTCGCACGGCACGCTTGCGGCGCAATTCACGGACCTGGCGCCACCGCTGACGAGGCGCCAGGCGGCCATCGAAGCGGCGCGCTGCCTCTACTGTTACGACGCCCCCTGCATGCGCGCCTGCCCGACCGGCATCGACGTCGCCAGCTTTATCCGCAACATCCACGACGAGAACATCAACGGCGCCGCCATCGGCATCCTCAAGCAGAACATTTTCGGCGGCAGCTGCGCGCGCGTCTGCCCGACCGAGATCCTGTGCGAGGACGCCTGCGTGCGGAATAACCCGGCCGAGCGCGAGCCGGTAAAAATCGGCCTGCTGCAGCGCCACGCGATCGACAACGCGACATTTGCCGGCCATCCGTTCGCGCGTGGCCCCGCCACCGGCAAGATCATTGCGGTCGTCGGCGCCGGCCCGGCCGGCCTGTCGTGCGCGCACCGGCTGGCCATGCTCGGGCATGACGTCGTCGTCTTCGAAGCCAGGCCGAAAGCCGGCGGTTTGAATGAATACGGGATCGCCAGGTACAAGCTGCCCGGGCAATTCGCCCAGCAGGAGGTCGACTTCCTGCTCGAGATTGGCGGCATCGACATCCAGTACGGCCAGGCGCTGGGCGCCGATCTCCAGCTGAGCGACCTGCACACGCGCTTCGACGCCGTCTTCCTCGGCCTCGGCCTGGGCGCCAGCCGCCGGCTTGGCCTGGTTGGCGAAGACGCGCCGGGCCTGATGGCGGCAACCGACTATATCGCCGCACTGCGCCAGGCGAGCGACCTCTCGACCCTGCCGGTGCCGCGCCGCGCGGTCGTCATCGGGGCGGGCAATACCGCGATCGACATGGCGGTGCAGATCAAGCGGCTGGGTGCCGACGAGGTCACGCTGGTCTACCGCCGCGGCTTCGACGCCATGAGCGCGACCGGCCACGAAATCGAGATCGCCAAGCTCAATGGCGTGCGCATCCGCACCTGGGCGTCGCCGCTGGAAGTGTTATCGGGCGAGGATGGCCGCGTGGTCGGCATGCGCTTCGAGGAGACCCGCCTCGATGACGGCCGCCTGGCGCGCACCGGCGCCTTTATCGACATGGCGGCCGACGCCGTGTTCAAGGCCATCGGCCAGGCAATCGAGGGGCCCCCGGCAGACGACGCCCTGGCACAAGGCCTGTGGCAGGGCGGCGAGCGGATCGCGGTCGATTGCGCGCTGCGCACGAAAGTACCGGGTATCTATGCCGGCGGCGACTGCGTCTCGCTCGGCCAGGACCTGACGGTGCAAGCCGTCCAGCACGGCAAGCTGGCCGCGCTGGCCATCCACAACGACATCGCAGCGGAGGCAGCATGGCCGACCTGAGCATCGATTTTTGCGGCATCACCTCCCCGAATCCGTTCTGGCTGGCTTCCGCCCCGCCGACCGACAAGGCCTACAACGTCGTGCGCGCGTTCGAGGCCGGCTGGGGCGGCGTGGTGTGGAAGACGCTCGGCGAAGATCCGCCGGCGGTCAACGTCTCGTCGCGCTATTCGGCCCACTACGGCAAGAACCGCGAAGTCATCGGCTTCAACAACATCGAGCTGATCACCGACCGCAGCCTCGAGATCAACCTGCGCGAAATCACGGCCGTCAAAAAGGCCTGGCCGGACCGCGCGATGATCGTCTCGCTGATGCTGCCCTGCGAGGAAGCGCCGTGGGCGGCGATCCTGCCGCTGGTGGAAGCCACCGGCGCCGACGGCATCGAACTCAATTTCGGCTGCCCGCACGGCATGCCGGAACGCGGCATGGGCGCGGCGGTGGGGCAGGTGCCGGAATACGTGCAGATGGTGACCGCCTGGTGCAAGAAGCACACGCGCCTGCCCGTCATCGACAAGCTCACGCCGAACATCACCGACGTGCGCGCACCGGCCCGGGCCGCGCTGGCCGGCGGGGCGGATGCGGTTTCCCTGATCAATACGGTCAATTCGATTACCCACCTCGATCTCGACCGCATGATTGCGTTCCCGGTCGTCGGCGGCGCCAGCACCCATGGCGGCTATTGCGGCTCGGCCGTCAAGCCGATTGCGCTGAACATGGTGGCCGAGATCGCGCGCGATCCGGCGACGAGGAACCTGCCGATTTCCGGCATCGGCGGCATCGGCAACTGGCGCGACGCGGCCGAGTTCATCGCGCTCGGCGCCGGCTCGGTGCAGGTGTGCACGGCGGCCATGCTGCATGGCTTCCGGATCGTCGACGAGATGAAGGACGGCCTGTCGCGCTGGATGGACGAAAAGGGTTACGCCAACATCGCCGCTTTTTCGCGCAAGGCCGTGCCGAATACCACCGACTGGAAATACCTGGACATGAATTTCCAGACGATCGCGCACATCGACCAGGACAAGTGCATCAAGTGCGGCAAATGTTTCATCGCCTGCGAAGATACCTCGCACCAGGCGATCGGCCGCCCGGTGTCCGAGACGGGCGCGCGCCGCTACGAGGTGATTCGCGACGAATGCGTCGGCTGCAACCTGTGCGAAATCACCTGTCCGGTCGAGGCCTGCATCACGATGGTGGCGCAGGAAACCGGCAAGCCCTACCTGAACTGGACGCAGGACCCGCGCAATCCCCGTGCCGAAGCGCCGGCGGCGAGGACCGCGGCCGAGCCAATGGTCGC
>JAQGLR010000017.1 GCA_028292765.1 Massilia sp.
ACATCGCGCACCTGCTGGCCTGGGCGGTGCAGGCACGTTTGACCGTGCCGGAGATGCTGGACATGCCGTTCTACCATCCGGTGATCGAGGAGGGCGTGCGCACGGCGCTGCGCGACCTGGCGGCGGAGCTGGCGAAAGGGGCTAGCCAGACCGATGCGGCCGATTCCGAGCCGGGAACCTAGTTCAGATAACTCGCATCCAGTTTGCCCTGCTCGGCCATCTGGCGCACGATGCGCACGGTGTCGATATCCGCCTCCTGGTACGCCGACTTCTTGAACTCGGCGTACATCTGCGCGGCGGAATCAAGCGCTTCGCCCATCCCGTCGTCGTAGCAAAAGCGCACGAACAGCTGGAATTCGTCCGGCGCCTCGATCGTCATGGTCAGGCTCGAGGCGCTGATGTCGCCTTGGGCCGGCACGTCGAAACGCACTTCCTGCAACGGGGTCAGCACGACCGTGTCTTCGATGACCAGGTCGCCGTAGCGCAGGCGGCGCTTGAAGATGCCGCTGTCGCGTTCGCCGATGGTGCACTCGTCGAGGTGGGGGATGAACAGCTTCGGCGATTCGGCGCGGACCACCAGGCCGCGCCACAACTGCTCGCGGGTGATCGTGTGCAGCAGCGGGTTGAGCGGGTCGTTAATTTCAATCAGGTGTTCAAATATCATTGTTTCTCGTGCTCATAAAGGGTCTAGTTCGACAGCAGAATTGCGTTCTGCCTGCGCTGTAAGAATGCGATACCGATCAGGATGGCGAACGAAATCACCAGCAATACCAGTGCATATGCGTGCGCCGCGCCGTAATTCAACTTCTGCGCTTCATCATAAAGCGCAATCGAGGCCACCCGCGTCTGTCCGGGGATGTTCCCGCCCAGCATCAGCACGACCCCGAACTCGCCCATCGTATGCGCAAAGCTGAGCGACACGCCCGTCAGGATGCCGTGTTTCGACAGCGGCATGACGATCGCCCAGAAGGTTTGCCGGCGCGTCAGGCCGAGCGCCAGCGCCGACTGCACCAGCTCGCGCCCGACGCCGCGAAACGCCGCCTGGAAGGGCTGTACCGCGAACGGCAGGCTGTACAGCACCGAACCCGCCACCAGCCCGGCGAACGAAAACGGCAGCGGATGGCCGAACACGCTCATCCAGGCCGCCCCGACCGGCTGCTGCGGCGCCATCAGCATCAGCAGATAAAAGCCGATCACGGTGGGCGGCAGCACGATCGGCAGGCTGACCAGGGTTTCAATAAAAATGATGCCGCGCATCTTGCTGTTGTTCAGCCAGTTGGCCAGCGGAATGCCAAGCACCAGCAGCACGATCGAGGTCACGGCGGCCAGGCGCAGGGTCAGGCCGATGGCGTCCCATAGCTCGGCCGGGAACTGCCAATCCGTCATCGGGCCGGCCCTGGGGGCAGGTCGAAGCCGTTGCGCGCCAGGATCGCGCGTGCTTCGTTGGATGCCAGGAAACGCAGGAAGCGGGCCGCATGCGGGTGGTTCGCGCCGGCCCTGGTGACGATGGCGCCCTGTTCGATCGGGGCCAGGCGCGCGTGCGGCACCAGCGCATAACGCCCCACGCCTTTCAGCCTGGTTGCATGCAGCGTCGAGAACGACACGATGCCAAGCTGGGCGTTTCCGGTCTGGACGAATTGCGCCGTCTGGGCGATGTTTTCGCCGACCACGAGTTTCGGTTGGACCGCCGCCCACAGGCCGTCGCGCTCGAGTAGGGCTTTCGCGGCGCGGCCATACGGGGCCGTGACCGGATTGGCGATGGCCACGCGCAGCACACGTTCATCGCGCACGAGGCTTGCCAAGCCGCGTGCCGGGTCGATCCGCGGGTCGGTCGACCACAGCGCGATGCGGCCGGTGGCATAGGGTGCCAGGGTGGCGCCATCGGCCGCGCCGAGCCCCGCCAGTTGGCGCGGGTAGTCCATGTCGGCGGATAAAAACACCCCGAACGGCGCACCGTTGCGAATTTGTGCAAAAAAGTTGCCAGACGCACCAAGCGACACCTTGAGCTCGGCATCGGGCGCCGTTTTCCGGTACGCGCCGACGAGTTCGTCGATACAATAGCCGAGATCACTGGCTGCGGCGACCAGCAGCGGACGCGCCAGCGCAGGCAGTGCGAAAGTCCACGCCAAGGTGGTCGCCAACGCGAAAATTAGCAATTTTTTCATGCTGGACATTGTAGCGCGCAGCCTAGGCGTCTTCGCTACAATGCTCGGCTGTCTTCAAGAATATTTCCCATGTCCAATGCACCAAAGTTCGGCCTGAACGGGCCGCAAAGCGAAGCCGTGCTTTACCTCGACGGCCCCTGCCTGGTGCTGGCCGGCGCCGGCTCGGGCAAGACGCGGGTGATCACGCAAAAGATCGCGTACATGATCGAAGACCGCGGCTACGATCCGCGCACGATCGCGGCCCTGACCTTCACCAACAAGGCGGCGCTCGAGATGCAGGAGCGCATCGCCAAGTTGTTAAAACAGCCGAAGCAGGCCAAGCAATTGACCGTCTCCACCTTCCACTCGCTCGGCGTGAAAATCCTGCGCCAGGAGGCGGCCGGCGTCGGTTTAAAGGACCGCTTTTCGATCATGGACAGCGACGACTGCTACACGATCGTGTCCGACCTCGGCCTCACCACCGACAAGCAGGAAATCCGGCGCATCCAGAACGCCATTTCGCTGTGGAAGAATGGCTTGATTGACCCGGAAGACGCGATTCAGGCCGCGAAAGACGAGGACGAAGCCCAGGCCGGCCGCATCTACCGCAGCTATGTCGCGACGCTGGCTGCTTACCAGGCGGTCGACTTCGACGACCTGATCCGCCTCCCGGTGGAACTGTTCCGCAACAACGAGTCGATCCGCGACCGCTGGCAGCGCAAGCTGCGCTATCTGCTGATGGACGAGTACCAGGACACGAATACCTGCCAGTACGAACTCGTGAAATTGCTGGTGACGGGCATCGGCAAGAAGCCGATGTTCACGGCCGTGGGCGACGACGACCAGGCCATTTACGCCTGGCGCGGCGCTTCGGTCGAAAATTTGAAGACCTTGCAGACCGATTTCCCGGACCTGCGTGTCATCAAGCTCGAGCAGAACTACCGCTCGACCACGCGCATCCTGCAGGCGGCGAATGCCGTTATTGGGAATAATCCGAAGATCTTCGAAAAATCGCTGTGGTCGGAGCACGGCCTGGGCGAGCCGATCAAGGTTTTGGGGATGCAGAGCGACGAGCAGGAAGCCGACCAGGTTGCGATGATGATTTCGTCGGATCACTTCCAGCGCAAGAACAAGTGGGCCGATTTCGCGATCCTGTACCGCGGCAACCACCAGGCGCGCATCATCGAACAGGCGCTGCGCAAGGAGCGCATTCCGTACACGATTTCCGGCGGCCAGAGCTTTTTCGACAAGGCCGAGATCAAGGACATCATCGCCTACCTGCGCCTGATCGCCAACGAGGGCGACGACCCGGCCTTCATCCGCGCCGTCACCACGCCCAAACGCGGCGTCGGCATGAGTACGCTGGAAGCGCTGGGGGAATTCTCGAAGCAGTGGAATTGCTCGTTATTTGAAGCCGCCCTGAAGGGCGGCATTGAGGCCAAACTCCAGGACCGCCAGCTGCATCCGCTGCGCGACTTTTGCCACTTCATCAATGAACTCGAGTCGCGCGCGAGCCGTCCGGGACCCTCCGGCAGCGGAGAAAATGCGGCCGAGGTGCTCGATGACATGATGAAAGAGATGAATTACGAGCACTACCTGTACGAGAATTTCGACGACCGCGCGGCGCAGGGCAAGTGGCAGAACGTGATGGAGTTCATCAACTGGCTGAAGGAACGCGGCAATGGCGGGCGCGACGGCACGGGCGAATTGAAGAACCTGCTGGAACTGACGCAGATGGTGGCGCTGATGTCCATGTTGGAAGGCAAGGACGAGGAGCAGGATGCGGTGCGCATGTCGACCCTGCACGCCTCGAAAGGCCTGGAGTCCCCGCACGTCTACCTGGTCGGCGTGGAAGAGGGCATCCTGCCGCACAAGGGCGACCCGGACGACCCGATCGAAAAGATCGCCGCGCGCATCCAGGAAGAGCGGCGCCTGATGTACGTCGGCATCACCCGTGCCCAGCGCACGTTGCAAGTTACCTGGTGCAAGAAGAGGAAGCGCGCAGGCGAGCTGGTGCATTGCGACCCGTCGCGCTTCATCAAGGAAATGGCGCTCGACGAGGGCAATGCCGCCCCGATGGAGTCGGAAGTCATCAGCCCGAAGGATCGCCTGGCCAGCCTGAAGGCGTTATTAAATACGCCGAAGCCGGATGCCGGCAAGCTGATGTCATAATGCCGCCAACTTTTTAGATGCCTGGAACCGCCGTGGAACACGAAGACCGTTTTGTCGATATCGAAATCAAGCTGGCGCAGCAGGAGGACCTGGTCGATTCCCTGAACACGACCGTCTACCAGCAGGCACGCCGTATCGACCAGTTAGAGGCGATGGTGCACAAGCTCGCCGAGCACCTGCGCGGCTTGCAGGAAGCCGGGCAGAACCCGACCAACGAGCGGCCGCCGCATTATTGATTGGGTTGCTGCTGTTCCTACGGTGGACTACGAAACCCCGCCTCCCAACTGCGTACCCAGCCGCTTGCCCAGACACAGCAAGGTCAAGGTCGGCGGCAAGCCCCACGGCTCGGGAATCACCGAGGCATCGCACACGTACAGCCCCGGCGTCTTTGTCTGCAAATCCGCATCGACGCCGTCCCCGATCCGCACGCTCCCGCCCGGATGCGCCGCAAAATGCCAGGATTTGAAGATGTGATGCGCACCCGCCTGGCGCAGGATCGCTTTCGCCATCCCGATGCCGCGCGCCAGCTTGAGCCGGTCGCTCGCCTGCAGCGATTTATCCGCCCAGCGCGGCCCGATTCTGCCGCCGATCTCGTCGCGAATCTTGACCATCATGGATAAAGTGCGGCGGTGCGCGAACAGCCGGTCGATCCGGCCAACCTGCGCCGCGAAGGCCGCATACATCGGTTGCGGCAGCGTCAGGTCGGCCAGCGCGATGCCTTCGTCATGCAGCGCGAGCCCGCCTGCCATCGGCACCTCGGCCCCGCCATCGATGTCGTCCACGCTGCCCATCACCGCCACCACCGGATCGCTGAAGAAGGGAGAATGGCGCGGCCCCAGGCCCGAGCTGTGCAGCAAACGCGGGCTGCCCAGGCCCCCGCCTGCCAGCACGACGAGCGGCGCCGCTACGGTATGAATTTTGCCGCCGACTTCCACCTCGACACCGGCCGCGCGTCCGTCCGCCACCAGCACCCGCAACACGCGGGCGCGATCGGCCAGTTGCGCGCCATGCCGGCAGGCTTCATCGAGGAAATCGCGCGCCGTCCACTTGGCGCCGAACGGGCAGCCGTAGACGCAGCGCCAGCAGCCGCTGCGGCAGGCCTCGGGCCGGATCATCTTCTCCAACTTCTGCCAGTCGAGTCCCATGGCGCGCGCGGCGGCCATCATGCGCGCGGCCATCGGGCCGATCAACCCATCGGGCAGGGGCGCCATCGGCAGTTCGGCGCGCAGTTGCGCGAGGGCCGGCGCCAGGTCGATGCCGTAGCGGTCGAACATCGCCTGCGGCGGCGGGGCGGCAGTGGCGAAGTTGATGGCCGAGCTGCCCCCGGCCGTGATGCCGGCCACCAGCAGCGAGGCGTCGCGATGGATAAAGGCGCCCTTGCCGGGTACGGCGGCCATCGCCGCCATCTGCGTGACCGTGCCTTGTAAAGGTTCGGCGCCGCCCTGTTCCAGCACGAGGGGGCGCATGCCGGCGCTGGCCAGCTCGCGCGCGACGCTGGCGCCGCCCGGGCCGCTGCCGACGACGATGGCATCATATGAAGGGCGGAAGGTGGGAAGCATCGGGGAAGGGCTGTCGTGAGACGCCGATGCTACCACGCCCGGGTGGCACTAATGGCGCCCCGGGCCCTGCAACACTTCACTTCTTCGACGGCAGCACCGACCGCAAGCCATGCGTGACGACGAACGGAAACACGCTCGCATGATCCTCGTCCGCGAACACTTTGATTTGCGTGCGCAGGCCGGGGTAGCGGTGCGCCTTCAAGGCGCCGTCGAAGTCGCGCAGGTCGGCCACCATGTCGGCGTCTTCCTCCGCGCGCGAACGCTTTTTGCCGGGTGCTAGTGTTTCAAGGCCGCCAATCCCGAAGAACACCGTCGCCGGCAAGTCCCGGTGGCGCTCGGCATAGGCCTGCTCGCGCTCGAACATCACGCCCGCGTCGTACCACAGCGAGGGGCTGCCCAGGATGTAGTGTTCGAACATGCGCGGCTCGGTGAGCAGGATCTGCAGGCCGAGCAGGCTGCCGTACGAGTGCCCCACAAAAAACTTGCGCTTCATGTCGGCCCGGTAGTGCCTGGCGACCAGGGGCAGCACGTCCTCAAGCAGGAAGCGTGCGTAAGCGGGTGCTTCGCCGAGAGCGATTGCGCGGCCCGGCATGTCCGAGCGCCAGTCGTGCTTGCGCGGCACGGTCGGGGTGTAGTCGCGCCGGCGGCTGAACACGCCGGTGTCGCCCTTCGCATACGACAGCCCGACCACGATCGTCTCTTCCATCCCCGCGTGCTTCGTCAGGCGCTGCGCAATGTTGCGCACGATCGGGAAGGCGTAGTTGGCGTCGGTAACAAACACGACCGGATAGCGGCGCGTGGTGTCCCGGTAGGAGTCGGGCAGGGCGACGAATACCTGGTAGTCGCGTTTCAGGCCTGGCGCACGGACGTCGCGCACTTCGGTGTTGTCGAGGACAAAAGGCTGGGCGGCTGGCGCCGGGGCAGCGCCGGTCTGGGCCGATGCTGCGTTAAGGGCGCACAGCAGGGCAATCGCAAAGCTAAGCTTTTTCAATGAACACTCCGTTGTCGTAGCGATTTCTGTCCAGGCACAAGGCCGCCGGCGCGGCAGGCAAGAAGCCCGATTATAGCTTTCCGATTTGCAATCTGTTAATTTCGCGTTAGCGCCATTCCGCTACCAAAGAGAAGGATTCCTGCCGTGAACCGATCCCTGTCCTTGCTCCTGCTTGCCCTGCCACTGCTGGCGCCTTGCGCCTTTGCCGCCGAGCTGAGCGGTACGATTCACAGCCCGACCGGCGCCCTGCCGGCGGACATCGCGGTGTTCGCGGAGCGTCGCGACAAGCTGCCGAACATCGTCGGCACCATTCAAAACGGGCGTTACCGCATCACCTTGCCGGATACGGGCAATTTCAAGCTGCGCCTGCAAGCCAAAGAGTGGGAGGCGCCACCGAAATACATCTGGCATCCGGCCACGGCCGGCGCGCTCGACTTCCTGATCTATCCGGCCCGCGTGCCTGAACCGGCACTCGCGGAAGAACTGATCCGCATGGGCAAACTCGACCAGGAAGTACGGACGAATATTCCGAAGGAGCCTGATCGGGAATTCTGGAAACGGCTGGAAGCCGAAGACCGCAAGCGCGAAGCGCCCCTGGCGCGCATCATCGACGAGAAGGGCTGGCCTGCCATCTCGCAGGTCGGCCACGAGGCTGCCAACAGTGCCTGGCTGATTGCCCAGCACGGCACCCCGGACTTCCTGAAGCGCTGCCTGCCGCTGATGCGAGCAGCGGCGCAAAAGCACGAGATGGCGCTGCCCAGCCTGGCGCTGTCGATCGACCGCGTGTTGATGCAAGATGGGAAAAAACAACGCTACGGCAGCCAGTTCCAGACGGATGACGGCGGCCGCACCCGCGCTTACCCGATCGAGGACATGGCGCAGCTCGACGAGCGCCGCGCCAGCATGGGCCTGGAACCGTTCGAGGACTACCGGAAGCGCCTGGAGAACTAGCGGCAACCCGGGCGGCAGGGAGGGTGTCGCTCCTGTCTATACAAGTTTGTATGCGATTGTTTCCGCGTGCAGACCCGGCAATAAGCCTGATATCATCTGGCGCGCACCTGTCGGCGGCGATCCCGCGGGCAGCCCTTCGAGTTCATGAGAGAGACCATGAAACGTCCACAAATGCTCATCATCGCAGCCAGCCTGGCCTTCGCCAACGTGGCGCTTGCAGCTACCCCTGCAGCACCTGCCTCATCCGGCACGGTGCTCGACGCATCGAACCCCTTCGCCAAGCCGAGCGCGCTGCCGCTCAATTACCCGGCCTTCGACAAGATCAAGGACGAGCACTTCCTGCCGGCCTACGCCGCGGGCATGCGCGAAGAGCTGCGCGAAGCGGCGAGCATCGCCAACAATCCAAAGGCGCCGACCTTCGACAACACCATCGTCGCGCTGGAGCGGTCGGGCCAGATGCTCGCGCGCGTGGCTGCCGTGTTCTCGAACCTGCAAACCGCCAACACGAATGACCGCCTGGATGCGATCGACCGCGAAATGTCGCCGAAGCTGGCGGCGCACAACGACGCGATCTACCTGAACCCGAAGTTGTTCAAGCGGGTCGAAACCCTGCACGCCAGGCGCGACAAGCTCGGCCTGGACGCGGAATCGACCTACCTGCTCGAACGTTATTACAAGGACTTCGTGCGCGCCGGCGCCAGGCTGTCAAACGCCGACAAGGAAAAGCTCAAAAGCTACAACGGCCAGATCGCCTCCCTGCAATCGGACTTCTCGCAGCGCGTGCTGAAGGAAGCGAACGCCTCGGCACTCGTCGTGAATACCCGCGCCGAACTGGCCGGGCTGTCCGACGCCGAAATCAACGCCGCCGCGCTTGAGGCGAAAAAGCGCGGGCTGGACGGCAAGTACGTCCTCACACTCGCCAACACCACGATCCAGCCACCGCTCGCGAGCCTGACGAACCGCGCCGTGCGCGAACGCCTGCAGGCCGCGTCGATGAACCGCGGTTCGCGCGGCGGGGAATTCGACACGCGCGAGCTGGTGTTAAAACTTGCGAAGCTGCGCGCCGAACGCGCCGTCCTGCTCGGCTACCCGAACTACGCGGCCTATTCGCAGGAACTGGAAACGGCGAAGAACCCGGCCGCCGTGAATAAACTGCTGGCCGAACTGGCGAAACCGGCGATCGGCAACGCGCGCAAGGAAGCGGCGGCGATGCAGCGGATCGTCGACGCCCAGAAAGGCGGCTTCCAGGTTGCCGCCCACGACTGGGCCTTCTACAGCGACAAGGTGCGCGCCGCCCAGTACAACTTCGACGAAAACCAGCTGCGCCCCTACTTCGAACTGAACAACGTGCTGGTGAATGGCGTGTTCTTCGCCGCGACCAAGGAATACGGCATCACCTTCAAGGAACGCAAGGACCTGCCGACCTACGACCCCGACGTGCGCGTGTTCGACGTGATGGATGCCGGCGGCAAGCAGCTCGCGATCTTCCTGTTCGACCCTTACGCGCGCGGCAACAAGCAGGGCGGCGCCTGGATGAACGAATACGTGTCGCAGTCGCACCTGCTGGGCCGCCTGCCGGTGGTGGGCAACCACCAGAACATCCCGAAGCCGGCCGCGGGCGAGCCGGCCTTGCTCACCTACGACGAAGTACGCACCATGTTCCACGAGTTCGGCCACGCGCTGCATGGCATGTTCTCGAACGTGACATACCCGTACTTCTCGGGCACCAACGTGCCGCGCGATTTCGTCGAGTACCCGTCGCAGGTCAACGAGATGTGGGCGATCTGGCCGGAAGTGCTGGCCAATTATGCGAAGCACCACAAGACCGGCGCGCCGATGCCGAAGGAGTTGCTCGACAAGGTGGTCGCATCCAAAAAGTTCAACCAGGGCTTCATGACGAGCGAATACCTGGCCGCCTCGCTGATCGACCAGCGCTGGCACCAGCTGACCCCGGCGCAGATCCCGAGCGACGTGCTCGCCTTCGAGGCAAAAGCGCTGAAGGAAGCCGGCGTCGACTTCGCACCGGTGCCGCCGCGCTATCGCACGACCTATTTCTCGCACTCGATGAACGGCGGTTACTCGGCCGGCTACTACGCCTACCTGTGGAGCGAAAAGCTCGACGCCGATACGGTCCAGTGGTTCGAGCAGAACGGCGGCCTGTCGCGCAAGAACGGCGACCACTTCCGCAAGACCCTGCTGTCGCGCGGCGGTACCGCCGAGGCGATGGACTTGTTCCGCAATTTCCGCGGGCGCGATCCGGTGATCGAACCGCTGCTCGAACGGCGGGGGCTTACTGGCAACTAATCGGGAATTGATCGGCCATCCTGATTAATATTTTCACCGCAAGAATATGCGCCGGCGCGAATGCGATGGCGCAGGAATTTTTGCATTTCAATAGCTACAACATCACTAGAGACTCCATGAACCGTCCTCAAATGCTGCTGATCGCAGCCAGTGTCGCAGTCGCCAACCTCGCTTACGCCCAACCGGCGTCGCTCCTGGCCGCATCGAACCCGTTCGCCAAGCCGAGCACCCTGCAATACGGCTACCCGGCTTTCGACAAGATCAAGAACGAACACTTCGCGCCGGCGTTCGCCGAAGGCATGCGCCAGGAAGCCGCCGAAGTCGAGGCGATCGCCAACAACAAGGCCGCGCCGACGTTTGAAAACACCATCGTCGCGATGGAGCGCTCGGGCCAGCTGCTCAATCGCGTGCAGGCCGCGTTCGGCACCCTGATCGGTTCGTACACCAACGACACCCTGCAGGCCCTGGACAAGGAACTGTCGCCGAAACTGGCAGCGCACAACGACGCCATCCGCCTCAACCCGAAACTGTACGCCCGCATCAAGGCCCTGTACGACAAGCGCAACAAGCTGAACCTGGACGCCGAGTCCAAATTCCTGGTCGAGCGCTACAACAAGGACTTCGTGCGCGCCGGCGCCAAACTGTCCGCCGCCGACAAGGAAAAGCTGAGGGCCTACAACGGCCAGCTGGCTACCCTGCAGACCGCCTTCAGCCAGAACGTGCTGAAAGAAGTGAACGCGTCGGCCTTCGTCGTCGACACCCGCGCCGAGCTGGCCGGCCTGCCGGAAAAAGCGATCGAAGCGGCTGCAGTCGAGGCGAAGAAGCGCGGCCTGGAAGGCAAGTTCGTGATCCCGGTCGTGAACACCACCCAGCAGGCGCCGCTGTCGATCCTGAGCAACCGCGCCACCCGCGAAAAGCTGTTGAACATCTCGATGGTGCGCGGCTCGCGCGGCGGCGAATTCGACAACCGCGACGCCGTGCTGAAGCTGGCCCGCCTGCGCGCCGAACGCGCCGAGCTGCTCGGCTACGAAAGCCACGCCGCCTACTCGCTGGAAGACCAGACCGCGAAGAACACGACAGCCGTCAACAAGCTGCTGTCGGACCTGACCGTGCCGGCCGTGCGCAACGTGAACAAGGAAGCGGCCGAGATCCAGGCCGTGATCGATGCCGAAAAGGGTGGTTTCAAGGTCGCCGCCCACGACTGGAACTTCTACAGCGACAAGGTGCGCGCGGCCAAGTATTCGTTCGACGCCAACCAGCTCAAGCCATATTTTGAACTGAACAACGTCCTGAACGGCACCTTCTTCGCGGCCAAGGAGCTGTGGGGCATCACCTTCAAGGAGCGCAAGGACCTGCCGGTCTACGATCCGGACGTGCGCGTGTTCGACGTGTTCGAAGCAGACGGCAAGCACCTGGCGATCTTCACCTTCGACCCGTACGCGCGCCCGAACAAGCGCGGCGGCGCCTGGATGGGCGCCCTGGTCAGCCAGAGCAAACTGCTGGGCCACAAGCCGGTCATCACCAACAACCTGAACCTGGCCAAGCCGGCCGCGGGCGAGCCAACCCTGCTGACCTGGGACGAAGTACGCACGACCTTCCACGAATTCGGCCACGCCACCCACGGCTGGTTCTCGGACGTGAAATACCCACGCTTCTCGGGTACCAGCGTGCCGCGCGATTACGTCGAACTGCCGTCGCAGGTGTACGAGATGTGGATGGCCTGGCCTGAAGTGCTGGCCAACTACGCCCGCCACTACCAGACCGGCGCGCCGATGCCGAAGGACCTGCTGGACAAGCTGCGCGCGTCGCAGCGCTTCAACGAAGGCTACCGCACGACCGAATACCTGGCCGCTGCCGCCCTCGACCAGAAATGGCACCAGCTCGGCTCGAAATCGATCCCGACCGACGTAAAAGCCTTTGAAGCGCAGGCTTTGAAGGATGCCGGCCTGGCTGTCGGCCCGGTCCCGCCGCGCTACAGCTCGACCTACTTCTCGCATGCCTTCTCGGGCGGCTACTCGGCCGGCTACTACAGCTACCTGTGGGCCGAGCGCCTGGATGCCGACGCCGGCGAGTGGTTCAAGGAAAACGGTGGCCTGAACCGCAAGGCCGGCGACCGCTTCCGCAAGATGGTCCTGTCGAAAGGCGGCACCATGGACGCGACCGAGATGTACCGCTCCTTCCGTGGCCGCGATCCGGTGATCGAGCCGCTGCTGGAACGCCGTGGTTTGACCGCTAACTGATCGAAGCAAGACCCGCGCGGACCTGAACACCAGGTCCGCGTTTTTATTTACGCACCCTATCCAGAGACACCCATGAACCGTTCTCACATCCTGCTGGTCGCCGTCAGCGTCGCCATGGCCAGCCTGGCCCATGCCCAGCCAGCCATGCCTGCCGCGCCAGCCACGCAGTCCCAGCCAGCCACGCCGTTCGACGCATCGAACCCGTTCGCCAAACCGAGCACGCTGCCGTTCAATTATCCGGCCTTCGACAAGGTCAGGAACGAGCACTTCGCGCCGGCTTTCATGGAAGGCATGCGCCAGGAGGCTGCCGAGATGGAAGCGATCGCCAACAACAAGTCGGCGCCGACTTTCGAGAACACCATCGTCGCGATGGAGCGTTCGGGCCAGATGCTGAACCGCGTCGGCGCGGTCTTCGGTACCCTGCAAGGTTCATACACCAACGACACCCTGCAGGCCCTCGCCAAGGAACTGGCGCCGAAGCAGGCCGCGCACAACGACGCGATCCGCCTGAACCCGAAACTGTATGCGCGCATCAAGGCGCTGTACGACAAGCGCAGCAAGCTGAAGCTGGATGCCGAATCGGCCTACCTGCTCGAGCGCTACCACACCGATTTCGTGCGCGCCGGCGCCAGGCTGTCCGATGCCGACAAGCAGAAGCTGAAGGCGATGAACGGGCAGCTGGCCGCGCTGTCGACCCAGTTCGCCCAGAACGTGCTGAAGGAAGCGAACGCCTCGGCCCTGGTCGTGGACACCCGTGCCGAGCTGGCCGGCATGTCGGACAAGCAGATCGACGCCGCTGCCGCCGAGGCGAAAAAGCGCGGCCTGGACGGCAAGTTCGCCATTCCGGTCGTGAACACGACCCAGCAGGCGGGCCTGTCGGTGTTGACGAACCGCGCCACCCGCGAAAAGCTGCTGGCCGCCTCGCTGGCGCGCGGCTCGCGCGGCGGCGAATTCGACAACAAGGATGAAGTGCTGCAGATCGCCAGGCTGCGCGCCGAACGCGCGGCGCTGCTGGGCTACCCGAACTACGCCGCCTACAACCTGGAAGACCAGACCGCAAAGACCACTGGCGCCGTCAACAGCCTGCTGGCCGAATTCGCCAGGCCGGCCGTGAACAACGCTCGACGCGAAGCGGCCGAGATCCAGAAAGCGATCGATGCCGAAGTTGGCAAAACCTCGGGAGGCTTCCAGGCCGCCGCCCACGACTGGGCCTTCTACAGCGACAAGGTGCGCGCCCAGCGCTACGCCTTCGACGCGGCGCAACTGCGCCCGTACTTCGAACTGAACCGCGTGCTGGTGGACGGCGTGTTCTTCGCCGCCACCAAGGAATTCGGCATCACCTTCAAGGAACGCAAGGACCTGCCGACCTACGACGCCGACGTGCGTACTTTCGACGTGTTCGAGGCCGACGGCAAGCAGCTCGCGATCTTCACCATCGACCCGTACGCGCGCTCGACCAAGCGTGGCGGCGCCTGGGCCAATGCGTGGGTCGCGCAGAGCAAACTGCTGGGTACCAAGCCGGTGATCGCCAACAACCTGAACATCGCCAAGCCGGCCGCGGGCGAGCCAACCCTGCTTACCTACGACGAAGTGCGCACGACGTTCCACGAGTTCGGCCACGCGCTGCATAGCATGTTCTCGGAGGTGAAATACCCGCGCTTGGCGCGCGTACCGCGCGACTACGTCGAGTTCCCGTCGCAGGTCAACGAGATGTGGATGGCCTGGCCGGAAGTGCTGGCCAATTATGCGAAGCATTACCAGACCGGCGCGCCGATGCCGAAGGAATTGCTCGAGAAGGTGCAGGCTTCGCAACAGTTCAACGAAGGCTTCCGCACCACCGAGTACCTGGCGGCGTCGCTGCTGGACCAGGCCTGGCACCAGCTGAGCCCATCGCAGATCCCGACCGACGTGCTGGCCTTCGAGGCTGACGCGTTGAAGAAGGCGGGCGTGGACTTCGCGCTGGTGCCGCCGCGCTACCGCACGACCTATTTCTCGCACACGTTCTCGGGCGGCTACTCGGCCGGTTACTACGGCTACCTGTGGGCCGAGAAGCTGGACGCCGATACGGTGAACTGGTTCAAGGAAAACGGCGGCCTGACCCGCAAGAACGGCGACCACTTCCGCAAGACCCTGCTCTCGCGCGGCGGCACGCTCGACGCGATGCAGATGTACCGCAATTTCAGCGGGCGCAATGCGCAGGTGAAGCCCTTGCTGGAGCGTCGTGGGTTGACGGGGCAGTAATAATCAGCGGTCGACCGCGTGGGCAGAACTGCCCACGCGGTTTTTCGTGCCCGTAAACACCCCACCACGTGCACCGATCCGGTGTATAAACTGCACTGATCCAACTTGAAAACAAAACCCCAGCGATGAGTGCTCAATCCCTCGAAGGTATTACTTTAGAATCCCTGTTAACCCGCCTCGTCGAGCACTATGGCTGGGAGGGACTCGGCCGCCGGATTGACATCAATTGCTTTCAGAAAGATCCGAGCATCAAGTCGAGCCTGAAGTTTTTGCGCCGCACGCCGTGGGCGCGCGAGCAGGTCGAGGCATTGTTCCTCGCAACCCGCTTCACGGACTAGCGATCAACCAAGCAAACCATTAAGCGAGGACCGACATGCTGAACGA
>JAQGLR010000046.1 GCA_028292765.1 Massilia sp.
AATACGTTGTCGACGGAGAGCGCCTTCTCGATCAGGTAACCCGAGAAGAACTCCAGCGCCTTTTGGTCGGCAATTTCCGCTCCAACCGTCCCGTTCAGGTACCACCACAGCCCACCGTTAAACAGCAGTGCCAGGCTGACCCATACCAGCGACCAGATGCCGGCTTCCTTGACGCTGACTTTATGTGCCTTGTTGCCACCAAAGACAAACAAGTCGAGGGCCAGCATGATTAGAACAAAACCGACGAATGCGGCCCAGATCGGGCCGCTTGCAATAGTTTCAAGACCGTTCATTTAACACTCCGTTAGTCGTCAGCGCTTCCACGGAACGTCAGTTCTGCGACATTCCGGGTTGTCAGGATCCGTATTTTCTCGTATTTCCGGCTGGGCCGGCACGCGGTATGGGAACGCTGGCGCGTACGAGCGACTTGCCTTACCACTGCGCGATCGGCACGATCGACGGCGCGGTCGATGGCGGCGTACAAATCGGCTTCAACATTCTCGATGATGACGTCCCGCCCGCCGCCGAGCCGGACCTGGATCCAGGTGCATCTCCGAAAGGCCGGCGGCCACGCATCGAAGGTCGCGCGCCGCCGACAGGGAGCCTGATTAATCATTTATCAAGATAGGGACCCATGTCGCCAGATGCGACTCGACACGGAAATCAGCCCGGCTGTCCGACACTTGTCGCCGAGCCAGCACGATCACGATCGCCGATTTGGACTCGCGCGCATCCCTGAACGACCTGCGCGATGGGGCGATCCGCTGGTCTCGACTTCGCCTGTCCATTCCCGGCTTGTCAGGCCGAACATGTCGCATCGACGAGTCATCCTGGCCACACCCGATGTCGCCGCAACGCCGGCCTGTTGGAGAGAACTTCAAAATTGTATACGGCACGGATTTCCCTGACGCATTCCATCATCGGCGTTAGACTCGATACCTGGCTGTCCATTCCGGTCTGGTCATCAACCCTTTTGACGAATAACCCTGGACGTTTCTTCCGCCGCTCCTTGAGTGCCAGGACCGGTGTTGTGCTGTCGCTGGCTACGAACAGGTAGCGGCGCGTGGTCCCGTCAGGCATCCGGGGCAGACACTTGATATACACGATGGACCCGCTACGCACCGGCCGGCTTCGTTGAGCCAGCGCGCGTCGGGCCAGGTATCTTCCCGACCGATGATGTGCGAAAAGAAGCTGATGGAATCAGGCCGCTTCGCGGAGTGCCCGGGCTGCTGCCACCATGTTGGTTAGTGCAGGAACCACTTCGGCCCATTGACGGGTCTTCAGTCCGCAATCAGGATTGACCCACAAGCGCTGTGCCGGGATGCGTTCTGCTGCCTTCTGCATCAGTTGCACAATGTGCTCCTGAGTCGGGATGTTTGGCGAGTGAATGTCGTACACGCCAGGGCCGATCTCGTTCGGATAGTTGAAATTGTCGAAAGCATCGAGCAATTCCATGCTTGAGCGCGAGGTTTCGATGGTAATCACATCCGCATCCATGTCGGCGATCGACGCGATGATGTCGTTGAACTCCGAGTAGCACATATGCGTGTGAATCTGGGTCTGGTCCTGCACGCCGTTGGCCGTGATGCGGAACGATTCGACCGCCCACTCGAGGTATCGATTCCATTCCGATTTGCGCAGAGGCAGGCCTTCCCGCAGTGCCGCCTCGTCGATCTGGATGACACGCACACCCGCCCGTTCCAGATCGAGCACCTCTGCGCGGATCGCCAGGGCCAGCTGCTTGCAGGAGACCGAGCGCGGTTGGTCGTCGCGCACGAAGGACCAGTTCAGGATGGTCACCGGTCCGGTCAGCATGCCCTTCATCGGCTTCGGCGTCAGCGACTGGGCGTAGGTGATCCATTCCACGGTCATTGCGTTTGGACGGCTGATGTCGCCGAACAGGATCGGCGGCTTCACGCAGCGCGAGCCGTAGGACTGCACCCAGCCGAACTGGCTGAAGGCATAGCCCTCGAGCTGTTCGCCGAAGTATTCGACCATGTCGTTGCGCTCGGCTTCACCGTGGACCAGGACATCGAGGCCCAGTGCTTCCTGTTCGCGCACGCTGCGGGCGATCTCGGCCTGCATGGCAGCCTTGTAGCCCCCGGCGTCGAGCGTGCCTGCCTTGAAGGCGCTGCGAGCCTGGCGAATGTCCGCAGTCTGCGGGAAAGAGCCGATGGTCGTGGTCGGGTAGGCCGGCAGGTTCAGCAGGGCCGCCTGCTCGGCGGCACGCTGCGGGTAGCCGCTCTTGCGGGCGCCAAGGCCGGCATCGATCGCCGCCACAGCCTGTTGTACGGCCGGGTTCGTCACGCGCGGCGAGCAGCGCCGCGCCGCGAGTGCGGCTGCATTCGCTGCCAGCGCTTCCTGCACTGACGCGCGACCGCCGTGCAGCGCCTGCGCCAGCAGCTTCAGTTCGTCCAGTTTCTGCAGCGCGAACGCGAGCCACGACTTGATCCCGGCATCGAGTTTTTGTTCGCTGTCCAGGTCCACCGGCACATGCAGCAGCGAGCATGACGGTGCGAGCCACAGCTTCTCGCCGAGACGCGCGGCCACTGGTTCCAGCCAGTCCAGCACGGCGGCGAGGTCGGTCTTCCAGATGTTGCGGCCGTTGATGACGCCCAGCGACAGCACCTTGTGGTCGGGGAACAGGTTCAGGAGCGACAGCACGTCTTCCTGGCCATGGGTCGCATCCACATGCAGGCCCGCCACCGGCAGGTTGGCCGCCAGGTAGCGGTTTTCCTGCAACTGGCCGAAGTAGGTCGCCACCAGCAGCTTGACCCGGCAAGCCTTCAACTGGTGATAGGCCAGGTTGAACGCGTGCTGCCACGCCTGGTCGAGTTCGGTGACCAGGATCGGCTCGTCAACCTGCACCCATTCGACGCCCGCCTCGGCCAGTGTTTCCAGCAGCTGGGCATACACCTCGAGCAGCGACGGCAGCAAGGCGAGCTTGTCGGAACCGTCATTGGCCTTGCCCAGCGACAGGTAAGTGACCGGGCCGATGATCACCGGCTTGGCGTTCACCCCGTGCTGCCTTGCTTCCGCCAGCTGCTCGAGAAGACGCGATGCATCGAGCTTGAAGGTCGTGGCGGCCGTGAATTCGGGCACGATGTAGTGGTAGTTGGTATCGAACCATTTTGTCATCTCTCCGGCGGCCACGCCAGCGCAGCAAGCGTGATGTTCCCCGGACGACTGGGCCGAACGACCGCGCGCAACCCGGAAATAATTGTCGAGCGCATCGCCGTGGTAATCCTGTACGCGCTCTGGCAGGTTGCCCAAGGTGACACTCATGTCCAGCACCTGGTCGTAAAACGAGAAATCGCCTACCGGCACCAGGTCGATTCCCGCCTGATTGTTCCAGTGTCGTTGGCGCAGTTCGGCACCGAGGGTCTGCAGTGCGTCGCGTGAGGAATCACCCTTCCAGTAGGACTCGAGCGCGAATTTCAGTTCGCGTCGGGCGCCAATGCGGGGGAAGCCGAGGTTATGGATGGTGGTCATTGCCGTAGTCCTTGTGGTGTCATGAATGAGACCATGGTAGAGATTGGGGGCGATGAAGTAAAATGGTCATTTCTCACACATCCATCGATTTCATTCATACCATGCTCGAACGTATTCACATGAAAATACTGTGCGAACTCAAACGGCAGGGTTCAGTGACGGCAGCCGCCGAGGCCTTGTGCGTGACCCAGTCCGCGCTCAGCCACAGCATGCGCAAGCTGGAACTACAAATCGGCACCGATATCTGGGTGAGGGAAGGGCGCACGCTGCGCCTGACGCAGGCCGGCGACTACCTGCATGCTGTGGCCCAGCGGCTGCTCCCACAGATCGTGCTGGCGGAAGAACAACTGCTGCAGTTCGCGCAAGGACAGCGCGGCACACTACGCATCGGCATGGAATGCCATCCCTGCTATCAATGGCTGTTGAAAGTCGTGTCGCCCTATCTTGTGGCCTGGCCGCTGGTGGATGTGGACGTGATGCAAAAATTCCAGTTCGGCGGCATTGGCGCGCTGCTCGGCCATGAGATCGACCTGCTGGTAACGCCCGATCCCGTATTGCGACCGGGCCTGAGGTTTGAACCGGTATTCGGCTATGAACAAGTGCTGCTGGTGCACAAGGATCACCCGTGGGCGGAGCAGGATGACGTGCGGCCGGAGCAGTTGAGTGAGGAAACCTTGATCACCTATCCGGTTCCGATCGACCGGCTCGACATCTATAACATGTTCTTGCTGCCGGCCAACTGCATGCCGCGCAAGCACAAGACGATCGAGACGACTGACATCATGCTGCAGATGGTCGCCAGCGGCCGGGGCGTCGCCGCGCTGCCCAAATGGCTGGTGACGGACTATGCGCCGCACCTGCAGTTGCGTACTTTGAAGCTCGGTCCCGGGGGCATCCGCAAGCACATCCATCTCGGTGCGCGGGTTGCGGACTGGGATATTGATTTTTTACATGCATTCGTCGCGCTTGCGCGCCAGACCGACCAGTATCCGCTATGAGCACATCAGGCAAGGAATCCTGCAGGAAGCAATCACGCGAGCCAAGCTGGCCTGGCCGTCGGCGTGGAGTGGCCTGACAAACTCGTACCCGGACAAAACGGATACAACTGGCACCGAAAGGATCGGTCAAACAGTTGAGGCGCTTCCTTGCTGGACTGTCGGGCAAGGTGCGATAACGGAAAACAAGCAGTTAAAAATATCGTTCTGCTCAGCGGCTTCCTCGGCGGCATCCAGGCCGGCATGAACACGCCAGCCCGGCGACCGGCTGGGCCGGAACTGGCGCACCAGGCCTGAAGAACCAGGCGCCTCGCAATACCAGAACCGCCGGGACCGATCATTGACATCGTTCACGCGTTCGCCCGACGCCCGAATTCTTAGCGCCAGTCAATGTCATGCGCAAACGCCATGCGAGCATGCATCTTCGTCTTCAGCAATCTTTCGGAGAACGTATGGATGAGATGCTGCGCTATTTCGAAGAAGAGCTGGCCCTGTTCGGGCAGTACGCGCGCGAGTTCCGGAATCGATTCCCCAAGCCGGCAAGCGACCTGCACATCGCCGGCGACACGTACGAGGACCCGAGCGTCGCCCGGCTGATCCAGTCGGTCGCCTTGCTCAGCGCGCGCATCCACAAGCGTCTCGACGACGATTATCCGAAGTTTACGGAGTCGCTCCTCGAGAGCCTGTATCCCCATTACCTGAGGCCGATGCCGTCCTACTCCATCGCCCAGGTCGTGGACGCGGGGCAGGGCGCGGGCGCCGGTGCGGGTGTCACCGATTACGCCATCATCCCGCGCGGCACGCCGCTGCGCAGCGCGCAGGTCGAGGGCACCGTCTGCCAGTTCCGCACAGTGTACCCGGTCGTGGTCGGGCCGCTGCGCATCACGCAGGCCGGCTTCTCGCCCGCTGGCGGCGTGCCGCGCGCGCTTCACGGCGTACGGGGTGTCACGGCCGGGATCGCGATCGGATTCGAAGCACGCGGCTCGGTCGCCGCGCTGTGCCGGCGCGGCGCCGGGCGCGTGCGCATCTTCGTCGACGGCGACCCGTCGCTGCGCGCGGCACTCATCGACGCGCTGTTCATGCGCGCACCGGCGGCCTGCGTGCAGGCCGATGGGAGCAAGCACTGGCTGGCGCTCGACGCGTCGCCCCTCGACCTGGCCGGTTTCGGCGACGAGGAATCGGTCCTGGCGGCGGCGGCGCGCTCGCACCCCGCCTTTCGCCTGCTGACCGAATATTTCACGTATCCGGAAAAATTCAGTTTCATCGACGTCGACCTGGAAGCGGCGGCGCGGGTCCTGCCGCCGGGATGCGAGCGTTTCACGCTGCACCTGGGGCTGGTCCGCGTGCCTGCGGACTCGGACGCGGCGCGTTTGCTGGCGCCCTTATCGAGCAGGAA
>JAQGLR010000129.1 GCA_028292765.1 Massilia sp.
TCAAAGCGCACTGTTTCGTCGATGAGTTTGGGCACCAGGGCGCGATCCGCCCGCACGCGTTCCAGCAGGCCCGGCGTGGTAAGCAGCAGCACCATCACCGAACTGAAGGTGCGGGTGGTGGTTTCGCCCGATGCCGGCAGCAGCGAGCGCACAAAGGTGGTCACCTCGTGGTCATCGAGTATGCGGCCCTCGTGTTCCGCGCGCAGAAGGCGTCCGATCAGGTCGTCCCCGAGGCTGCCGGCCGCGCGCCGCTGGACCACCACGGCGAAGATTGCTTCATACAGCAGCTTGACCGCGACGCCGGCCTTGCGCCGCGCTTCCACCGCCTTGCCCGGATCGATCTGGTTGCCGCCGACCATGGCGAGCGCCCAGGCGGCGTACTGGCGGTACTGTTCCGTGTTGTCCGTCGGGAATCCCATCAGCGCATACATTTCGCGGATCGGAAAACTCAGGCCGAACTCCATCAGGTCGGCCTTTTTCAGCGCCACCATCGGTTCGAGGAAGTCCTTGCGGATCACCGCGTCGATCTGGTCGCGCCATTTATTCACCGTCTCGGGCATGAACGCCGGCTGCAGCAGTGCGCGCACGCTGCGGTGGTGCTCGCCGTCCATTGCCAGCACGATCAGGCCGTCGAAAAAAGCCCCGAGGCCCTCGGCGATGAAGCCGCTGGTGTAGCTGTTGCCGTCGCGCAGGACGGCCATGACGTCCTGGTGGCGAAACAGCGCGAAGGTGGGACGCGTTCCCTGCTGCATGCCGGCGTTGGTCGGCACGCCGAACTGCCGGATGAAATCACCGACATAGATCGGCGACTTGGCGCGTGCCTTGCGGCAGGCGGCGTGGATATCGCCCGTGCCCTTGTAGGTATCGGAGACCGAGGAATAGGCGCGTTCCAGGGCTTGGTCGTCAATCGTTGTGCTCACGGTGTCTCCTCCAGCCCAGCGGCCTGCCGGCGGGCTGCCGGCCAACTTGGACATATTTTCGAATGGTGTGCACATAGTAGCTGCCGCGTGCAGCGCCGGGACGGTTGCCGGCGCCAACTTTGTTTGACCGCGAGTCAAGCCGCGCGGGTTAAGATGCCGACACCGCCCCCCCCGGAAAGCGACTCCATGAGCGAGCAGCCAGACCCTTGTACGCCGTCAAAGGCCTTACCAAACAAGCGCGAAACCCTCAGGCGCATCGCGGAGGCGGCCCGGCGCGAATTCGTCAGCAAGGGATTGGCCGATGCGCGGGTCGACGACATCGCGCAGGCGGCGGGGGTGACGAAGCAATTGGTGTATCACTACTTTCGCAGCAAGGAAGAGTTGTTCGCCTGCGTGCTGGACGAGTCGTCAGCGCAGGCGATGGATGAACTGGTAACGCTGGAGCTTGACCACCTGGCGCCCTGCGAGGCGTTGCGCGCGCTGCTGCAACGGATGGTACAGCCTTATCAGGAGGGCGAGCTTAGTGTCCTGGCCCAGGAAGGCATCCGCTTCCATGAAAGCCGGGAGACGCCGCGCAACAGCTTTACCGGCCTGGCGCCGCGTCTCAGGCTCAAGCTGAAGGAAACCGTCGAACGCGGCATTGCCAGTGGCGACTTCCGTGCCGACGTCGATCCCGACATGCTGCTGACGGTGGCCGCGCTGGCCACCACGGGCGCGTGGGTCAACCGTTATACGGTGTCGACACTGTGCGGCCTGGACATGGCGAGCGCGCCGGACGCCGGGGCGTGGGCGCGCTTTTCGGTGGATTTCGTGCTCTCGGCGCTCGAACGCGAACGCACCGGCCTGCATCCGCTGACGCGGCCCGTCGCCCAGGTCAGCGCGCCAGGAAGCGACTGACCCGGCGCGCTGCGATGCGTCCCGGCAGGCCGTTGATGCCGCCGCCCGGATGGGTGCCGGCGCCGCCGAGGAACAGGCCTGCCAATGGAAGCTTGTCGGTCCCGAGCCCGGCGGCCGGCCGCATCAGGGCGCTGCGCGCGGGGCTGGTATCGATGTGCACCACGCAGCCCCGGTGCACGCCCAGACGGGCGGCCAGGTCTGGCGCGGCCTCGATCCGCCGGCCGATCTCGTACTTGTCGAGCCCATCCATGTAGAAAGATGCCTGTTCGATCACCTGCTGGCCGACCCGGTCCCGAATCGCGTCCCAGCCCTCACGTGGCTCGACCGGCATGGCTACCGGGTAGAGGTAGGCGACGTCCTGACCCGCCGGTGCCTGGCCGGGGTCAACCGCGCTCGGCGCCGTGATCCACATGTACGGCAAGGGCGACACCTCGCCGCGCGCTGCGGCGCGGAAGTTGTCCAGCACCGCCTCGCTGGTGCCGATCAGGAGTACGCTCTTGCGCAGGCTCAGTCCATCCGGACGCATCGCTTCATGGCGGCTGTAACCGACCTGTCCCGAGAGCGCGACGTCGACCTTCAATGGCGAAGCGCCGTGGGCGTTTGCCGGCGCCAGCGCAACCCGCGTCAGCGTGCGGCGGTCGAGCGCGCCGGGTGTCACCATCTCGAGCGCCATTTTCGGATGGATGGATGCAATCACGGCGCGCGCGCCGATCACCACACCACTTTTCAGGCGCACGCCCGTAGCGGCGCCACCCTGCGCCAGAATTTCCGCGACCGGCGCGTCGAGCATGATTTCGCCGCCCAGTTCGCGCAGCCGCGCCGCGAGCGCGTCCGACAGCGCCTGCATGCCCCCCACAGCGCGGCCCAGGCCAAAACGATGGATAAAGCCGAGCAGTGCAAAGTAGATGCCGGTGGCCTCGCCTGCAATCGGCCCGGCCGCGCCCAGCAAGCAGCACAAGGCGGACTGCGTCACGGGATGCTCGAAGCGTTCCATGATCGAGGTGTAGGCCGGGCTGCCGATCAGTGCCATCAGCTCCGGCTTCAGCGCGCGGTTCTTGAACATCATGCGGAACGCCTGCCACTTGGCGCCAAGGTTGCGCTGCGCCGGATCGACACGCATCATCGGGATGGCAAGGTCGATGAAGGCGTTCACCAGCGTCATTAACGAGAGGAACTCATCGGCGTCGCGCGCCGAAAAGCGCCGGATTTCGGCCGCCGTCTCGGCGGCGCTGCGGCCAAATACCAGAGAGCTGCCGTCAGGGTGGAGATAGACGTAGCCGGGGTTCATGTCCACCTGGCGAAAACCATGGCGTTCCAGCTGCAGTTCCTGGGGCATGATGGGGTGTACCCTCAGCGACATCAGGTCGAGCGCGCACGGATGGATGAGATGCTGCGGCGCCTCGGGAATCAGGTAGCCGCTGGAAGCCATGCCGCCGACCTGCCCGAGCGCTTCGATCACGACCACCTTTTTCCCTGCTTCGGCGAGGTAGCACGCGGCCGCCAGGCCGTTGTGTCCGCCGCCGACGATTGCCACGTCGTATTGGTTTTCGCCGCTCATGCTGTCTCCTCCGGAATTGTTTTCAAGTCGCCGGATTGAAGCACGAGGCCGCGCATACGGCCTGAAGAACGGTTTTACCTGAGGTAAAGCATGGCCGCTCAGCGGCGCGCGACGCGGCCCGACAGCAGCATGACAACGAAGCGCTCCATGCGCCGCATCAGATTGCGCCGGTCGGCCCCGGACGGGACCAGCACGTCGCTCAGGATGAAGCGCACGATCAGTTCGCCGATCAGTTCGCGGTCGAGCACGATACCGCGGCGCTCTTCCCAGGAATCGAACACCGGCGACAGCACCTCCTGGAAGCGGTGCACCGAGTCGTGGAAGATGCGCTGGAACCAGCGCGTCGCGTATTCGGGCGCTACCAGCAGGAGGCGCCGCGCACGGCTGCGCTCCAGGTAGTCGTCGACGAAGCGCAGCACAGCCTGGAAGCGCTCGTCGGGATCCGGAAACTCCGCCGTCGCCTCGATCAGCCGCGCATGGAACTGGTCGCGCTTGTGACGGGAGAACGCATCGAGCAGGTCATCCTGCGAGGAAAAATAGCGGTAAAAGGTGCCCCGTGAAATACCGCTGTCGTGGCACACGTCCAGGATCGAAATCCGCTCGGCGCCCGATTGCAGGATGATCTCTTCCGTCGTCGCGAGGATCTTGGCGATCGTGTC
>JAQGLR010000132.1 GCA_028292765.1 Massilia sp.
TGACACCAATTCTGGCACTCAAGGAATCGCAGAAGAAGCGCCCGGAGCTATTCGTCAAACGGGTTTATGACCAGACGGTACTTGACAATTAGCCAACGCCGGCCGGCTGGCTGCCGATCAGCTTGCAGCCACATTCTGTTGTACAGCCTTCAACCGCCACAGGTACGCCGTTGACGGTGAAGGAACTGAATGCCGTAGTGATTTTGTTGACTCCGTGCGGTTTACCTCCAGGGTAGACCTGAGGGCAGTCGACCTGATCCCCGAGCCTCGCGATCGCCCGCCCACGAACGTCATGGTCCGGCGAGCCGCTGATGACGGTTCCGCCGTGATCAGTTTTATCCCCCACCGTGATTATCTTTAGAGGCATATCTGTCTTCTCATCAGCTGATGACGTTAGTAGGCCGGCGCGCCGTCGGGCTCGGGCTCGATTGCGTCCTGGATTCCCTTCCATGCGGGTAGTTCCGCCGGTGGCAATGGCAACACTTGATCCAGCCGGGCCAGCTTCAGGTCGGGATTGAGGTCCAGTGCATCCGAGATCTGGTCGTACCGGCTCTTGCGTTCCGAGTCGGGCACGATCGCGAGTTCTTTTAGCGCAGCCTGGTCCGGCTTGTCGCGCAAGCTCCAGTCTTTGAGGTCAAAGAAAAACATCAATGCTGCTGCCGATTCTTTGCTCCCGAACCGCGTTCCTGCTTGGTAATACTCAAGCGCCGGCCCGAAATTCTTGCGAAGTTTGGCATAGCTTCCGAGTTTGTAGGCTGCACGTCCGTGCCCTTGTTTATATGCGCACATCACCATCGATTCCTCAGCATCATCACGTTCGGCTTTCAGATAAGCGCTCGCCAAGGCCATCTGCGCTTCCGGACTGCCGAGCTCTGCCGCCTTCAGGTAATAGGCCCAGGCGATCTGTTCGTCCTGGGCAGCACCGCCATAGCCGTGCTCGTGTGCGACACCGAGATCGTAGTATCCCCAGGCTTGGCCGGCGGCGACGGCCGAGCGCAGGATTTCCACTAATTTGTCCGCATCGGGATCGAGCACGTGGTTAGTGTCGAGGGGGCCGAGGCCGGTTCGGTAGAAGTAGGCCATCAATGAACGTGCCCCCCAGTCGCCTTGGTTGGCGGCGGCCTGCACGTCGTGCAGGATGCTGAGGGCTTCCTGTCGCGTCAGTTGCCACTCGATCTTGCTGCGCCATAGCTTGCGGGCGTTGATGTAGAGCCGGTAGGCGGCCGGATCGCGGGTCTTCGGCATTGTGTCCTTCCACCGACCGCAAGTCGGGATTGGGCCGTTAACATCGAACGCTTGCAAGCCGGGGGGCATCGTGTGCATCTTCACGTACTCCAAACATTGGTGTAAAAAATAGGCGCCGGTCGCGGTGGCGACCAAAGCTGCGGCGATGTACATCCAGCGGCGAATCGTTGGTCGCATGTCAGATCACGGGCGAGCCGGGCTGCCTGTCGACGTGGAAGGTGGCGATTTGGCCTTTCAGGGGCCAGCGCTTCGCCATGGCATCAGTATTGTTTTGCATCAGTTCCAGCCATTTCCTGAAGGTCTCTCCCATATCGCCGAACTGCGCCGGTCCCACGTCCTTGGTGCATTGGTCGAACAACTGCTTGCGAAGGTCAAACGCGACATCCTTGGCCTCGCTGAGCAAGTTGAGCTCGCTGTCGAGGGCCATGCTGCGCACGTTCAGATTGGCCGATCCAACCGTGAAAGCTGCGTCATCGACGATTGCCACCTTGGCGTGGATGTACGTCTCTTCGTAATCCTTCGTCGATTTCGGCTGCTCGGCACCGCTCCACATCGATGCCATGAGGGCTCTGATACCGCGTTTCTCCAGCTCCGCAGCCGTGATTGGCATTTTCGCCTTGCCGCGTTTGGCGCGCTTCACCGTTTCCTCGTGTTCGACCTTCATCGTGTCACTGCTTCCGAGCTGCAGGGCAACGTCATAGGTCGCCAAGTCCATGCCATCGCTCTCGGGCGTCGATGTCAGGATGAACACGTAAATTGGTTTGGTATATCCTGCCTTGCGGAGGGTCTCCACGCACTTCGTCAGGTGATCCGCCCAATCCTCGTACTGGATGTACTGATTTTGAATGAAGATGTAGTGCTGGGTGAGCCGGGTCAGGTTGGCGTAGCATTCCTTGATCGATTTTTCCTTGTACGCCGGGTAGGTGCGCATGAGCTGCGCGCTGTGCTGTCCGCCGGGAACGATGAAATCGGCGTACTTGAGGTGCTGGCGGCTTTTCACAACAGCAGGAACCTTCTCGGGCTTCTTGTTGATCTTCTCGGCCACAGCGAGTGTTGCTTTGACCGCCAATAGCGGTGGCGTCATCCAGATCGCGTTCATTAAGGTCGATGTGGCCTGTTCGGCCTCAGCCCATCCGTGGCAGAAATTGTGGTTCATGTCGTACAGGATGGGACCACGCACGCGCAGCGAAACGTCCTGATACGGTTTCGCTGTGAATGCATGTTCTTTAAAAAATTCAACGCGGCGTTCCGCCTTTCGTCTCGGAGATTGTTCAGGCTGGCCTGACATCGTTTGCATTTGTCGGTCGTACCGGTCCAATGCTTCATCGATCACGGCCGTCAGCTTGCTGTCCTGTTCGGCGGGATTCTTTTTGTAGAGTGTTTCACGGCGTATATCCCGGAAGCGATGATCGACCGTGTCCCAGAAGTCGGTCGTCGAGTTGTGTCCCATCACGTAGCCGACAGCGCGGGTCGGCGTTTCGTAATCGATCAGGATCATCTTTTGGTGATGGGTGGGATAGACGGCCCCAAGTACGCCTGTGGGGCCAATCTTGTACTGCTCACCCGCGAGCGCAAGCGGCAGGAACTTGAGCGACACTTCACGCGTTTGTAGCGTGATCCTTGGTACATTTTTTCCTGCGATGATTTCATCGAACCACTCGCGATTGTACTGGTCGTGCGTTTCGTTGTAATAGCCGGCATAGGCGCCGATCGTGGGAACACGGGTTCCATACACGCCAGGATTGTTTTTTTGTACAGCATACGAGGCGGCATTGTCATGCCAAAGCAACAGACGCACGGTGACCGGACTCTCCTCCCGTGTCGCGATTTGCTTGAGCAGGTCGCCATAGCGCATGCCGTCTTCGGCCCGTCCGCCACGGATCAGCACCATGCCCGGATCGAATCCCCAGGTAATGATGTCGACGCTGTGTTTTGCCTTGAGAATATCTTCCTGGATTCGGCTGAAAACCTGTTCGCCGCAGATGAGGGGTTCAAGGGTGCAACCGTGGCGCGGCGGGTACGTCCCGTGCTTGCGCGTCCGGACCCACCATGGCCGGGCCAGGCATTGGTAAGGGCCCAACGTTTCGTTGTAGTAGAGCTCTTGAAGGTATAAGTCCGCATTATCGTTCATGCCCATTTTTGTTTCCCTTTCAGAGGTGCGGCAGCTGTCACTGGGGCGTCTTCAGGTCCGGTCCGCGGATCGCACGTTGGAATCGATGCGGTCCTGTTCCAGGGATATCTCGTCTTCAGACAAGAGTCCTCCCGGATTCGCGTAGCCGTGGTAGCCAACGCCTGCGTTGATTTGATGCTGCTCGACGTAGGCACTCGGGGCTATCTTGAAAGATTGGCCGGTCGGCAGTTCCACCTTGTACTCCGCGGTGGCCTCGAGCTCGTGCGCGAACCGGATGTTTCCCTTGTCGTCGATCTGCCCCTGCTCGACCAACGCGTCATCCTTGAACAGTTTGAAGGGCAATCCTGCGCTGGTCATTCCGGCCGCCTCGGCGTGGCTGCCGAAATGCAGCGCGCCGCGGCCCTTACGCAATACATCGGCCACGGGAGGCATGTTGATAGCCATCTCCGCGTTCTTCGCGTTGACGAGGCTGTGATGCGCGGCGTGCGCGACGAAGGTGCCGTTGGTGCCGTGTTCAATGCCGCCCGCAGCGAATTTCACATAGCTGCCGCCGCCGTTGATGACCACCTCTTCCTTGGCACTGATCGTTATCCGGTTGGCCGTGTGCGTGATTTCCAGCTTCGCCAGCAGCTTGATGTTGTCCGACAGTGCCTGCAGGTCAATGTCGCCGGACGCGGTCACCATCTTCATGCCAGCCTTCTGGACGAACAGTCGTAAGGACTGGCGGACGCTGGCAAAGAAATGCGTACCGACCGCCAGGGACAGGGTTTTGCCGGTCGTGAGGGCCGTGTGGCGGTCGCTGGCGATGTGGGTGTCCCCGGTGCTCGTGGTTGCGATACCAGCAGCACTTGCGAGCACCAGGTGCGGCTTGGCCAGCTCGGGGAAGCTGCCCGCTTTCGAATCTTGCCCCTTGACCGAGTCGGTCTGCGCTTGCAGCACGGAAGCAACGGCATCCTGGTTGTCGACAGGCTCTTGGGCACCGTTCTTCTGCGCGATCTCCGCCAGCAGTTGATGCTGTTCACCAGCAAGCACGAGCCGCCTTGTCGTTTCGTCCATGTCCTTGATGGGTCCGCGTGCGGCCTGCCGCGCTTCGGTCGTGATCAACATTCCCTTGGCCGCGCGGGCGACGCCGTGGCCGTCGGTGCGCAGCTCCCAGCCTTCGCCACGCGCATCCTTGCGTCCGGCATTGTCCTCGATGCGTGTGATGTGACCGAGCGACAGCTGGCTGCACTGGTGGTCACTTTTCAGCTGGGCCTGGATTTTTTCTTTGGTGTCATCGAGGACGAGATGATTGCCGCGTGCACCGCCACCCAGCTCCCGGCTTCGCAGGCCGGCAAGCGAGTGCTGCTCCGGCAGCGACCACGGCGGCATGTGTTTTTGGTTGTAGAGCGCCCCGAGGACAAGGGGATGGTCGATGTTCCCATTCGGATAGACGACGGCCACTTCCTCGCCGACGCGCGGCAACCGGATCTGTCCGAACTGGTTGCCGGCCGCCGGCGTCATTGCCCGAATCCAGGGTGAGCTTCTTTCGTCGTAATTGCCCAGCCGGTCCCAGTGAAGCTGCAGCTTGACGCGCCCATAGCCGTCCGTGTGGATCTCGGCGCCGGCGGGGCCGACGACGATTGCCGTATGCAGCCCCGTGTAGGTTATTGGCTGGCTGTTGTAGTTGCGGCCCGGGCGCCAGCGGATGTCCTGGCGGATGCAAGTAAAGCGGTTCATATAGTGCGAGGGGGCGCCCGGGCCTGCCTGGTAGTTGTTGGATACCTCATGGTCGGCAGACAGGATCAGGTAGTAGCGGTCTTCAATACTGCTGTGCGGTTCGGCGTCGTATCGGCGCGAGCGCGGCTCGGCGCTGAAGTGGCCGCCGAGCTTGAATGTACGACCGGGCAGCACGCACCTCTCATTTCCCGCGGCCTCGAAGTACTGCGTGTTCTTGTCTGCTTCGTCCATGCGCCGCGCAGCCAGCTGTTCGCCGTCACGGAGAAGGCGAAAGCCATAGGCGCCGGTGTCCTCGTAGACCTCGTAAGGAAAAAAGTCGCCTTGCTCGTTGACGGAAGCGGCTTCAATGCGTTCGGCTCTAGGATTCTTGTAGTCGAATGAGGCCAGTGTGGTCTTGCCTGAACCGAGTCGCCGGATAGCCGTCCACTCGTGGATGCCGTCGTCCTCGCGCGAGCCGCCTTTGTCGTGGAACGAGATGACGTACGCTTCCTCGTCGATCGGCTTGGCCAGGAAGCTGTTGTCGGAAATCATGAGCTTGTGGCCGTCGAATGTGTGTTCGTACCAGTAGTGGAGGCCAAGCGCTTCCCAGCGTCGGTGCAGGTGGTTGTAATCGGTCTCGTTGTACTGGTTGGCGACGGTCAGCTTCGAGTCGTCGATCTTGTGCATGTGCCAGTCGGCCTGGCGGTAATGCTTCAGGGTTTCCTCGGTGATCTCGAGTACGTTTTTATTGTGGAACGACCTGCTGTCCTTGCGCAGGCGCGCGAAAGCCAGCCAGGGTTCGAGCAGCATCTGGTAGAAAGCGAAGCCGCCATCGCTGCGCAGGAAACGAAACTCGGTGACGAAGCCGTTGAAGTAGCGTAGTGACCCGTCTTCCCGCACCAAGGAGATCGTCACCATGCGGCCCATCATTATTTTCAGCGGGATGCGCGGGTCATCCGACAGCACCTCGACGTCGAAGCTGAAACCGCGCGAGATTTCTTCGTGTGCGACCAACTTGTTCGGGAGCAGAGTGGCCGGCGGACCGTCCTTGAACGGAAAGTCGAGCCGCATGAGCCTGTTGTGCTGAGATGCGCCGCTGAACGCTGAACGCTGAACGCTGAACGCTGAACGCTGAACGCTGACAGCGCGGCGCCGGCTGCGATTACCTGGCTTTCGCCCATTGACTGCCTCCTGATGGCCCCTGGGCCGTAGCGCATGTGAAAAATAGTCAGCTGACACGTTACCTGCATGCCGCCAAGCAGAGCTTGCTAAGAATCAATACGTTTCCCTGCGCCATGTCTAAAGTTTTTCTGACAGTTATCTCGGAGGAGATTGGCGATGCCGAAAAGCGTGAAACGACAGGGACAAGCGCGTGCTGCAAGCACGATCGGCCGTCAGCCGATGTCGACGGACGGGTTCGTCAACATCGGGCCTGCGCTGGTTTGCAGCCCTATAAGCCGGTTTTGCAGCCGTCCCTATCCGGTACAGTTCAGGGCGCAGGGTGCGCTCGCCGCCTGGACGCATGCGCTCGGGAATACCTGGCTCTGGCCCTTCTGGCAGGATCCCGCCACGCTGTGCTGGCAAATCAGGCAAGAAATCCTGCGACAGCTGGAATGCATGCATCCCAGGTCTTCGATAGCCGGGCGGATAAGCGCCGAGGATCGCCAACGGCTCGCGTTCCAGGTCAGCACGAACCTCAAGTACCATTTGAGCGAGGGGACAGTCATTGAGGCCACGCCGTCGCTGGAAACGCTGCTGGCGAATTCGGATGTGGATCTCAGCCTCCCGATGAGCATGGTCGCGCCGCCCTTTCGGGCCCAATACCTGCGCTTCGGAGAAGCGGCCATGCAGTATCTGAAAGTGCCGTCGCCGCAGTCTGCCGATCACCGCTTCGATGGGGCATTCTGTTTCCTGACCAGGCACGGCGTGCCTGGCGATCCAGAGGGGAAATGCTGGACGCTGGAACTCGTCTTCATCGGCAAACGCCAAGACCGCTACGCTGGCCATATCTCGCTGCTCGGCGAAACGGATCGGGGGGACGTTACAGTCGGCGAGTGGTTGGCCGAGATCCTCGGCGGCTTCACGGCAGCGGACGAGAGCGAGCTTCATCCATCGATGCACGCCGCAGTCAGCTACGTGGTACGTCTATTCCTCTACATGGCCTTAAAGCAGGCGCGCGTGACACCGCACAGCGAATACGACGAGGCGCTACGCCGCGCCGCCGGCCTGGGAGAGCGCAAGCGCGCGAAACTCTTGCAGAGATCGGCCTCCCTCTACAACGGGATCTTGGTCGGCCCCGAGTCATTGCCGCCGGGGGCTTCTCAAGGTGCGACGGGAGGCGGCGTGGCGCCGCACTGGCACCGCGGGCATTTTCGTATGCAGCCCTTTGGGGCAGGCAACCAGCAGCGCAAACTCATCTTCGTCGCGCCCACCCTGATTCACGCCGAGCAGCTTCAGGGCGATGTGCCCGCACCGAAATCGTATCGAGCGGCTCCGCCTCGTTCAACTGCTGCATCGCAGTAGCAGCTGCGGCGATTTGAGATCAGGCATTAACAACTTCGGTTAACTCGTCCAGTACAAAGCTCGACCGAGCTACGTAGCGCAAGTTGAGTATTCTGTCGTCACGCGGACTTTGAGCATTTTTTATTATGGATGTGCGGCGTACGGGTATTGTGCATCCCTTGAAACAACTCAGCGATGACAGGCCCGCGCATGTTCGAACACGCCGTACCAGTCGTTGAACCACTCCCTCAACGTTGTACGTCGATCACGAATGTTCCTCAAAATTGGCTCTGGTATCGGGCGTTGTTTTGAAGGCCGGCAAAGGTGGGCAATCTTGCGAGAGATAGTTGTTGCTGCATCCTGTGCAGTAGAGCCATGCTCGACCACCGTAGCTGCCTCTCCTATGGCGAGCCGTGAAATAGCCCACACCTCGCCGATACTGTACCTACTTGCTGCAGCGCGAAGTACGCTGCACAGTTTTTTGTCTTCTGGATTGATTGGCAGACCGAAGAATGCAGCCTGACCACAGATAAACGCCACCGACTCTGCGACGGCATAGTCTAACCAGACTTCCATGAGGCCATGGTGATTGAAACTGGTGCCGTTGTGCAATAAACGCCTGAACTCGGCAAATTCCTGCTCCATTGCGGGGTCGTTTTTGAGGCGATTCAAAAGGTGACCGCAACGCGCTTGTCCTGAGCGGTAACTACCCCTGCGACTTCCTCGATGACATGCGTCGCAGACAGCCTACGGAGAAAGCGATTCACGTGTGCGGGAGCAAAGCCTTCACAGTCATGGACAGAAAAGCCCTCATACAGTTCGCGCCTTTGCACAACCTTGCTAAGTGCATGCAAGAGCGTCATTGAAGCGACCGGATACCTAAAATCACCCGCGAAGATGAGAGCGGAAGTTGGGTCATCAGACTTGGGCCCGGCTGCTGCGGCCGAGATGCTTGTTGACATAGTCACATGTGCTGCAGGGTTCTGCCGGCGTTTCCGGAGCAAGGAAAGAGTCGCGATTTGAGACCACTTCGGGTACGCCACAAGTCGGGCACCGACGGCAGGTGTCACGTGCTATCACACTTGCGAATAGATCGCGGTCGAGGTCGCGTACACGGCCAGTACCATCTAATGTTGACAACGCTTGCTTGCTTTCCTTGAACGTCCCCTTGCCGTTTAGCTGCCAGTAACGGCGACATAGCTCGATCTCGTCGGGGTCAGCGGTGTTGAATTCGAGGACGATCATAGATCCAAGGTTGAGTGAGTGTAGTTGATAACGGAAGGTGTGCTGTCACTGGTCGGTACTACTCAGCACTAAGAGGCCTACACGGCGTGGCAAGCCATACGACGGTCACATCGAACACATGTTGCGATATTGCTGAAGGCAGCCCATCAGGTGCGCACACCTAGTTTTTGCTCTAGCGTACGGGGTCGCGCCGGGAGGGCAATCCTACCAATTTGGTAGCAACGGCGCAAGGCGGACGGCGGAATATCTTTCTCTTTATAAATCGAAAGAGACTGATGTCCGTGTTTGGGATGAGGCTGAATGCCGCGCGTCTCGCGGCAGGGTTGTCGCAGGAACAGTTAGGGCTGCGGGCAGGTCTAGAAGTAGAGAGCGCGAGCGCGCGCATGAATCGTTATGAACGCGGTACGCGCGCACCAGCTGTCGAGCTGGTGGAACGCATAGGGGCCGTCCTCAACCTGCCCGTCGCTTACTTCTATGCTGTGGATGAAGACGAAGCGACGTTACTCAGGGTTTTCCACAGGATGACGCGAAAGGAAAAAGAGAAACTACTGGCCACATTGCCAGGTGATCCCGCGAAAGAAAAAGCCCATCCGAACAAGGATGGGCTCAAATCCACTTCTTAAACTTGCAACTTACGGTACCGTAAAGACTGCAGCTTATGGGATAAAAATTGCAGCTTATGGGGTCAAAGATTGCAGCTTATGAGGTCAAAGATTGCAGCTTATGGTGTCAAAAACTGCAGCTTATGGGGCCAAAATTGCAGTTTATGGGGAGACCCACAGATCGACGCGTCAGCCGCATTCCCCTACATATTGGCAATTGTCGCAGCGGGTGCAGCCCTCGGCCTTGCGCAGTGCCCGCGCGCCGCATTCGGGGCACCTGGCGGCCCCGGCGACGGCTAGCTGCGTGGCCTGCGGGATGGCGGAGTCGAGGGAGGCCACCGCCTCAAGCGTCGCCGCCCGCGTCGCCAGCTGCTTAGCCAGCCGAGGCACCGGCACCCCGTTGCCTTGCGCGTCGAGGAAGCCCCGGTTGATGAGGATGCGCTGCAGCATGAACCCGACGGCGGCCGCTTCCGAGTCGTGGAACACCGGCACCCGGGCGCCGTCTTCGCGCACCAGGCTGCCGCAGCGCACCGGCCCCTTTTCCCAGACCACGTCGCGCATGTCGGCCAGGGCTTTGGCGACCGGCCCGCCGGCCCGCGCCAGCATCGACAGCAGGCGCATCGACGAGGTAATCCACTGCTGGCCCTCGGTGCGCTGGCCGGCCGGCATGAAGAACTCGAACGGGCGCTCGATCGTCACCGGCACGCCCTCGTGTACGCCTTCCACGCGGATGAAGCTGACCGTCAGGTAAAAGGTCCTGCGTCCTTCCTGCGTCGAATACTCGACCTTCGAGGTCACCGATTCGAGTTCGCCCAGCGGGCGCCCCTCGAAGCGCTTGCGCAGCGGGTCGTCATCCGGCGCGCTTGTGCTTTCCGGCTGCGGCGCCGCGCCCAGCACGCTGCCCAGGATCGTGTTCGGCCGGTAGGTCGCCAGCCCCTTCAGTCCCGCACGCCAGGCTTCCAGGTACAGGCCGCGGAAATCGTCATACGGGTAGTCGGCCGGCACGTTGACCGTCTTCGAGATCGACGTATCGATGAAGGGCTGTACGGCTTCGAGCATGCGCAGGTGGTCGTCGGCGCGCATCTGCAGGGCAGTCACGAAAGGCGGCGGCAAGTCCTGGTCCGCCCTGGCCTCGGGATGCTGCTGTCGGTACAGGCGCCAGGCATGGTCCTCGACTTCGTAGGCGCGCATCGAATCGTCGGGCATGCGCTTCTTGCGCTGGTAGGTCCAGGAATAGGCCGGTTCGATGCCGTTCGAGGCGTTGTCGGCAAAGGCCAGCGAAATGGTGCCGGTCGGCGCGATCGACAACAGGTGCGAGTTGCGGATGCCGTGCACCCGGATCGCTTCGCGCAGCGCCTGCGGCAGGCGCGCCACGAACCGGCCCTCGAGATGGCGCGCGGCGTCGAACAGCGGAAAGGGGCCTTTTTCGCGCGCCAGTTCGATCGAGGCCGCATAGGCGGCGTCGCGCAGGGTTTCCGCGATGCGCGCCGCCAGCGCCCGGCCTTCCTCGGCGTCGTAGCGCAGCCCGAGCATGACGAGCGCGCTGCCCAGGCCTAAAAAGCCGAGCCCGATGCGGCGCTTGGCGCGGGCCTCAAGCGCTTGCTGGGGCAGCGGCCATTCGGTGGCGTCGAGCACGAGGTCGAGCATGCGCACCGCGACCGCGGCCACCTCGCGCATGCGGTCGAAATCGAAACGCGCCTCCTCGCTGAACGGCCGTTCGACGAAGGCGGTGAGATTCAGGGAACCGAGGTCGCAGCAGCCATAGGCGGGCAGCGGCTGCTCGCCGCAGGGGTTGGTGGCGCGCAGCTGCTCGCAATACCAGAGGTTGTTTTCGCCGTTCATGCGGTCGATGAAGAGCACGCCCGGCTCGGCGTGGTCATAGGTCGACGCCATGATGCGGTCCCACAGCGCACGGGCGCGCACGCTGCGGTACACCCACAGGCCGTCCTCGCGCTGGTGGGCGCCGGCCGCCACCTGTTCTTCGCCGGGCTCGGCGCGGTGCAGGAGATCGAAAGGCGTATCCGACTCGAGCGCATGCATGAAGGCATCGCTGACGCCGACCGAGATGTTGAAGTTCGACAGGCCGCCGCCATCCTTGGCGGCGATGAAGCGCTCGATGTCGGGGTGGTCGATGCGCAGCACGCCCATCTGGGCGCCGCGCCGGGCGCCGGCCGACTCCACCGTCTTGCACGAGGCGTCGAACAGTTCCATGTAGGACACCGGACCGGAAGCGCGCGAGCGCGTGCCGTGGACGACGGCCCCAAGCGGGCGGATGGCGGAAAAATCGTAGCCGACCCCGCCGCCGCGGCGCATCGTTTCGGCCGCTTCCGACAGCGCCGTGTAGATGCCGGGCAGGCCGTCCTCGAACCCGGTGACCGAGTCGCCGACCGGCTGCACGAAACAGTTGATGAGGGTGGCCTTGATGTTCAGGCCGGCGGCGGAATTGATGCGCCCGCCGGGAACGAAGCCCTGTTCCTGGGCCCAGAGGAAGCGCACGCCGAGCTCATCGCGGCGCTCGATCGGTTCGAGCGCCACCAGGGCCTGCGCCACGCGCCGGCGGACATCCGCGATCGAGGTCTCGCCGCCTTTCGCGTACTTCTCGCGCAGCACGTCGATCGAGACCTCCTGGGGAGGCAGGGTCGTGCCGAGCAATTTGTCGTTTACATTCATGGCGCCGCCTCCTGAGTGACCGTCACATGAATGCTGTCAGCGCATCAGATTTTCGGTGCCGTTTCCGTCAAACGCGCTTCCAGCTCGGCCACGCGCAGCTCGAGCGCCTCGAGCTTGGCGCGCGTCTTTGCCAGCACCTGGGCCTGGATGTCGAATTCTTCGCGGGTCACCAGGTCGAGCTTGGAAAAGCCCTGGGTCATCATCGCCTTGACGTTGCGCTCGATGTCCTTGGCGGGCGAGCTTTCCATCGCCTGGTTGATTTTGCCCTGCAGGTCGTTGAAGAAATTGTTCATAGCCGTTCGTCCTGGTAATGCCGGCCGGCGCACCATGGCGGTGCGTCGCGGGCTGGTTTGGTGCGCTTCCACGCGCCAAGGGGTCGGCACGCACGCATTTGCGATTCTTGAAACCAAAAATGGGGCGGATGCGCGAAAAATCAAGCACATGAGATGCCATTTGGCGCTGGCACGCATTCTGCTAATGGAAGGTAAAGCCAGATTGTAAACCATCCATCCATCTGTTCCATTTCGAGGGGTTCAAGCATGAAGAGCAAGCTAGCAAATAAGGCGGCGTTCGCACTGGCAATGATGGGGTGTGGCGTGGTGTCGGCGCAAGAGGCGCCGGCTCCCGAGCATGCCGTGACGTACAACGCGGCGTTGGCCAGCGAATACCGCTACCGCGGCCTGTCGCAGACGCGCTTCGACCCCGCGCTGCAGGGCGGCGCCGACTATACCCACAACCCCAGCGGCTTGTATGCCGGGACCTGGCTCTCGACCATCAAGTGGACCGAGGACCTGGGCGGCGACGGCAACGTGGAAGTCGACCTGTACGCGGGCAAACGCGGCCAGCTCACCACGGCAATCAGCTACGACGTCGGCGGCCTGTATTACTGGTATCCGTCGAACGACCTGAATCCGGACGCGAATACGTTCGAGCTGTACGGGCAAATCGGCGTCGGCCCGGCCTACCTGAAGTATTCGCACTCGACCACCAACCTGTTCGGCACGCCCGACAGCAAGCAGAGCGGCTACCTGGACCTGGGTGCGAATCTGCCAGTCGCCGAGGGCCTGCTGCTGAACCTGCACGTCGGCCGCCAGCGGGTACGGAACAATGGCGCGCTCTCGTACAACGACTACAAGATCGGCCTGACCAAGGACGTGGGCTTTGCCAGCGTGTCCCTGGCCTGGATCAAGGCCGACACCGAGGCGTATCTCAGCCCCCGGGGCCGCAACCAGGGCAAGTCGGCGGCCGTGCTGTCCATATCAAAAACTTTCTGAAAGAGGCAATGCGATGAAACTGATTACCGCCATCATCAAGCCCTTCAAGCTCGACGAAGTGCGCGAGGCACTGTCCGAAATTAACGTGCAGGGCATGACGGTGACCGAAGTAAAAGGCTTCGGCCGCCAGAAGGGCCATACCGAGCTGTACCGCGGAGCCGAGTACGTGGTCGACTTCCTTCCGAAAATCAAGATCGAAGCGGCGGTGGACGATGCCGTCGTCGACCAGGTCATCGACGCCATCCAGGGCGCGGCGCGCACCGGCAAGATCGGCGACGGCAAGATCTTCGTGTCCGACCTCAACCAGGTCATCCGTATCCGTACCGGCGAGACCGGCAACGACGCACTGTAAGGGGAGCGCAATGAATCGATCCATCACAAAAATCCTCGGGACGGCCTTGGGCCTTGGCCTGGCCCTGCCGGCCTACGCGGCCCCCGCCATCAACAAGGGCGACACCGCCTGGATGTTCGTCGCCACGCTGCTCGTGATCATGATGTCGATCCCGGGCCTGGCGCTGTTCTACGGCGGCCTGGTGCGGGCAAAGAACATGTTGTCGGTGCTGCTGCAAATCTTCATGATCTTCTCCGTCGTCATCGTCCTGTGGTGCCTGTACGGCTATTCGCTGGCCTTCACCGGCGGCAGCCCCTTCATCGGCGGCTTCGATCGCGCCTTCCTCAACGGCATCTACGATCCGGCCGCGGGCGTGTTCAGCATGGCCGCCACCTTCAGCAAGGAGACGATGATCCCGGAGTTTATCTTCGTCGCTTTCCAGGGCACCTTCGCCGCCATTACCTGCGGCCTGATCGTCGGCGCCTTTGCCGAGCGCGCGCGCTTCGCGGCGGTGCTGATGTTCGTGGTGCTGTGGTTCACCTTCGGCTATATCCCGGTGGCGCACATGGTCTGGTTCTGGGCCGGTCCCGACGCGATTACCGACGCCACCACGCTGGCCAGCGTCACGGCCGAGGCCGGCTGGCTGTGGCAGAAGGGCGCGCTCGATTTCGCGGGCGGCACCGTGGTGCACATCAACGCGGCAGTGGCGGCCCTGGTCGGCGCCTATGTGATCGGCAAGCGCGTCGGCTACGGCCGCGAATCGATGGCGCCGCATTCGATGACCATGACCATGATCGGCGCCTCGCTGCTGTGGGTCGGCTGGTTCGGCTTCAATGCCGGCTCGGCCCTCGAAGCGGGCGATATCGCCGCGCTTGCCTTCATCAACACGCTGCTGGCCACCGCCGCCTCCACCGTCGCCTGGACCCTGGGCGAATGGCTCACCAAGGGCAAGCCGTCGATGCTGGGCGCGGTCTCGGGCGCCGTGTCGGGCCTGGTGGCAATCACCCCGGCCTGCGGCTTCGTCGGCCCGATGGGCGCACTCGTCATCGGCCTGGTCGGCGGTGTCGTCTGCCTGTGGGGCGTGAATGGCCTGAAGCGCATGCTGCGCGTCGACGATTCGCTCGACGTGTTCGGCGTGCACGGTGTCGGCGGCATCGTCGGCGCGCTGCTGACGGGCGTGTTCGCGTCGCCCCAGCTGGGCGGGCAGGGGATCTGGGATTACGTCGCGAATAAAGCCTCGGCCGACGCGTATTCGATCGGCCACCAGGTCTGGGTGCAGGCCCAGGCGGTGGGCGTGACGATCGTCTGGTCGGCGGTTGTCGCCTTCGTTGCGTTCAAGCTGGTAGACCTGACGATCGGCCTGCGCGTGCCGGAAGAGCAGGAACGGGAGGGCCTGGACCTTACCAGTCACGGCGAAAGGGCGTACCATTCGTGATATCCGCATGCCGATGACATAAAAAGAACTGAAATGCACAAAAGGCGCCTGCGGGCGCCTTTTTGTTTTTCGTGCAGTGCAGCGAGCCTTTAGAATGCGTGCATTGCTCCAAAACAAACGCATTCATTGCCAAGAAACCAATAAGGACGCCTACTTTCATGGTTCCGCACCTCGCTACCGCCCTGACCGGCCCGCTGCTCGACTTAGAAAAGAAAATCCTCGACGCCACCCCGGCCATCGAGCGCTGGTTCCGCCTCGAGTGGCAGGAGCACACGCCGCCGTTCTATTGCTCGGTCGACCTGCGCAACGCCGGCTACAAGCTGGCGCCGGTCGACACCAACCTGTTTCCGGGCGGTTTCAACAACCTGGCGACCGAAATGCTGCCGCTCACCGTGCAGGCCGCGATGGCGGCGATCGACAAGTACTGCCCGGACGCGCGCAACCTGCTCCTGATCCCGGAAACGCACACCCGCAACCCGCATTACCTGCAAAACGTCGCGCGCCTGATGCAGATCTTCCGCCAGACCGGCCTGCACGTGCGCCTCGGTTCGCTGTCGCCGGAAGTCACCCAGCCGACGCCCCTCGCCTTGCCGGACGGGAACATGCTGGTGGTCGAGCCGCTGGTGCGCTCGCCGAACGGACGGCGCCTGGGCCTGGCCGATTTCGACCCGTGCACGATCCTGCTGAACAACGACCTGTCGGCGGGCATCCCATCGATCCTGGAAAACATCCACGAACAGTCGCTGCTGCCGCCGGTGCACGCCGGCTGGGCGGTACGCCGCAAGAGCAACCACTTCAAGGCCTTCGATGAGGTGGCGAAGAAGTTCGGCAAGCTGATCGACATCGATCCGTGGATGGTCAATCCCTTGCACGCCAAGGTCAGCGAGGTCGACCTGGCGCACGACCAGGGCACCGAGGCACTGGCCGACGCGGTCTCGGCGCTGCTCTCGAAGATCAAGAAGAAGTACAAGGAATACGGCATGAAGGAGCAGAAGCCCTTCGTGATCGTGAAGCCGGACGCCGGCACCTACGGCATGGGCATCATGACGATCAAGGACGCGAGCGAAGTGCGCGACCTGACGGCGAAGCAGCGCGAAAAGATGTCGGTCGTCAAGGATGGCCTCGCCGTCACCGACCTGATCGTGCAGGAAGGCGTGCCGACTTTTGAAAACATCGGCGATGCGGTGGCCGAGCCGGTCGTGTACATGATCGACCGCTATGTGGTCGGCGGCTTCTACCGCGTGCATGCCGAGCGCGGCATCGACCAGAACCTGAATGCGCCCGGATCGCAGTATGTGCCGCTCGCCTTTGCGCAGCAGCACGCGATGCCGGACCTGAAAGCCAAGCCGGGCACGGCGGCGCCGAACCGGTTCTACGTGTATGGCGTCGTGGCGCGCCTCGGGCTGCTGGCGGCGTCGCTCGAGCTTGAACGGACCGACCCCAATCCCGAAGTCTATTGAGCGGGCAGGGGCCTGCCTTACCCCTCCTTCTGCACCATGTAGAGGAAGTGCGAGCGCAGCGGCGGCGCCAATGCGGCCAGGAGCTCGCTCACCAGCGCCGGCAGGGCGGCCAGCGCACGGCCCACGGGCGGCGCCAGCAGCAGGGTTTCGTACTGCTGGTGCTGCCCGGGCCAGAAACTGTCGAGCTCGGTGCGCCTGACCTTGCGGACATGCGGATTGCGGGGGTTGTTGTAGCGGAAGTCGAACACCAGGCACCAGCCGCCGGGCTTGAGCACGCGCCACATGTCGGCCGCCAGGCGCTGGCGTATGTCGGGGTCGAGGACCGAGGACAGCACCGTCTGCGCGCTGACGAGGTCGGCGCTGGCGGTCGGCAGGGCGGATAGCGAGCCGCAATGCCAGTGCACGCCGGACGCCGTGCGCGGGGCGGCCAGGTCGAGCCGGTCTTGCTGGAGTTCGGTGCCCGTCAGGTGGGCGGGCGTGGCGCCCCAGTCGATGAGCTGGCGCAGGAAGCCGCCGGTACCGCAACCGACATCGGTGACGGATACGCGGCCGAGGTCGGTACCGACGGTGGCGGCGAGCATGCGCGACAGGCCACGCGTGTACATCGCGTCCTGCACGACGATTTCGGGCCGGTGCCATGCATAGCGCGCCAGTGCGGCGCCGCCGTGCCAGCCCCGGTACACGCGGGCAAGGCGTTCCTGTTCCGCCTGTTCGTCGAGGTGAGCGTCCATGCCCCATGGTCACCCGCTTGAACATGCAAGGATTTGCGCGCGCTCATGCGACTGTTCGATCCAGCGCGATTTGCTCATGAGCATAATGTGCCCGACGGAATTGTTCCAGTCGGCGGGCCCCGGCCAGGGGCTCGCCCCGCGCCCATCCGCGATTCCGGCTAAAATCGAGGGCATTATCCCCACTGGACCCACCATGAAAATCGCCTTCCTCGCCGATCCGCTCGCGGGTTTCAAGATCTACAAGGACTCGACCTTCGCGATGATGCGCGAGGCGGCGCGCCGCGGCCATGAGATCCACGCGTTCGAGCAGCGCGACATGGCGCTGGAAAACGGCGTGGTCAGCGCCGAGGCCGCACGGATCCACCTCACGGGCGAGCAGGACCCGTGGTACCGCGCCGACGCCGCGATCGATACGCCGCTGGGCGAGTTCGACGCCATCATCGAGCGCAAGGATCCGCCCTTCGACATGGAATACGTGTACGGCACCTATCTGCTGGAACTGGCGGAACGGCAGGGCGTGCGCGTGTTCAACCGGCCCTCCGCCATTCGCGACCACAACGAAAAGCTCGCGATCGGCCAGTTCAGCCAGTTCACCTCGCCGACCCTGGTCACGTCGTCGGAAAAGCGCCTGCGCGCCTTCCACGCCGAACACGGGGACGTGATCTTCAAGCCGCTCGACGGCATGGGCGGCGCCGGCATCTTCCGCGTCAAACAGGACGCGATGAACCTGGGCGCGATCATCGAAACCCTGAGCGACAATGGAAAACGCACCATCATGGTGCAAAAGTACATTCCCGAGATCGTCAAGGGCGACAAGCGCATCCTCGTCATCGGCGGCAAGCCGGTGCCGTTCACGCTGGCGCGCATCCCCCAAGGCACCGAAGTGCGGGGCAACCTGGCGGCCGGCGGGCTCGGCGTGGCCCAGCCGATCACCGAGCGCGACCGCGAGATCGCCGAGGCGCTCGGCCCATTGCTGGCCGAGCGTGGCCTGTTGCTGGTAGGATTAGATGTGATCGGCGATTTCCTGACCGAAGTGAATGTCACCAGCCCGACCTGCTTCCAGGAGATCACCGACCAGATGGGTTTCGACGTGGCCGCGATGTTCATCGATGCGGTCGAGCAGTCTATTGGCAAGTAAGCAGAAAGCAGGCACATGGTAGGTATTTTGCTCCTCACCCACGCACCACTGGGTCAGGCATTCATCGCGGCGGTCGCGCACGTGTTTCGCGGGCCGACCGAACGCTTCGAGGCGATCGACGTCTCCGCCGACGAGGACCCGCACGCGGTCAACGTACGCGCGCGCGAAGCGATCCTGCGCCTCGACGAAGGCGACGGCGTGCTCGTCATCACCGACATCAAGGGCGGTACGCCGGCCAACTGCTGCAATTCGCTGGCGGTGGCCGGCCAGGTCGAAGTGATTGCCGGGATCAGCCTGCCGATGCTGCTGCGCGCGATCACCTATCGCCGCGACACCCTCGACGTGGTGGTGGAAATGGCGCTGGCCGGCGCCCAGAATGGCGCCGTGCGGGTCGATAACCGCATCCGGTTATAAGAAACGCGCAGTTCTGACGAACCAACGAAAAACGAGAAAATGATTCAACAAGAACTTGAGATCATCAACAAACTGGGCCTGCACGCCCGCGCATCGGCCAAATTCACCCAGCTGGCCGCGAAGTACAAGAGCGACGTCTGGCTCACCCGCAACGGCCGCCGCATCAACGCCAAGTCGATCATGGGCGTGATGATGCTGGCCGCCGGCAAAGGCGCGAAAGTCACGCTGGAAGCGGATGGACCGGACGAGGGCGACGCAATCGACGCCCTCTCCGGCCTGGTCAACGATAAATTCGGCGAAGGCGAGTAATGCCGGAATCCGGCCGCTACCGTTCGGGACCTTCTATGGCTTCGTTCACGCTCCATGGCATCCCGGTGTCGCGCGGGATCGCGATCGGCCGTGCGCACCTGCTCACGCCGGCGGCGCTGGACGTCAAGCATTACCTGGTGCCGGTGGAGCAGGTCGAAGCCGAAGTCAGGCGCCTGCAGGACGCCATCGCCGAAGTGCACCGCAACCTGCAGGAGCTGTGGACCGACCTGCCGAAGGATGCGCCGACCGAACTAGGCGCCTTCATCGATGTGCACGCGCTGATCCTGTCGGACCCGATGATTTCCGAGGCGCCGCTCGACATCATCCGTAGCCGCCACTACAACGCCGAGTGGGCGCTGGTGACCCAGATCGATGAGTTATCGAGCCAGTTCGACGAGATCGAAGACCCTTACCTGCGCGAGCGCAAGCACGACATCCCGCAGGTGGCCGAGCGCGTGCTGAAAGTCCTGATGGGCACCGCCTTATCCGTGCCGCCGGTGCTGGCCGGCGACGAAGGCTACCAGCCGCAGATGATCGTGGTCGCGCACGACATTTCGCCGGCCGACATGCTGGCCTTCCGCGACCGCTCCTTCATCGGTTTCGTGACCGACGTCGGCGGCCAGAATTCGCACACGGCCATCGTCGCGCGCTCGCTCGACATCCCGGCCGCGGTCGGCATGGGCCAGGCCTCGCGCCTGGTCGAGCAGGACGACTGGATCGTCGTCGACGGCGACGCCGGCGTCGTGATCTGCAATCCGAGCCCGCTGGTGCTGGAGCAGTACCGCGCACGCCAGGTAACGCTGATCAAGGCGAGGAAACGCCTGCAGAAACTCAAGAAAACGCCGGCCGTCACCAAGGACGGCACGGCGATCCGCCTGATGGCCAACATCGAGCTGCCCGACGACTGCCCGCACGCGCTCGACGCCGGCGCCACCGGCGTCGGCCTGTTCCGCTCGGAGTTCCTGTTCATGGGACGCGGCGCCCAGGGCCTGCGCGTGCCCGACGAGGACGAGCAGTTCGAGCAGTACCGGCGCGCCGTGGTGGCCATGAAGGGCCGCCCGGTGACGATCCGCACGCTCGACGTGGGCGCCGACAAGCCGCTCGACCCGACCGAACACACGGCCCTGAACCCCGCGCTCGGCCTGCGCGCGATCCGCTACTGCCTGGCCGAGCCGCAGCTGTTCCTGACCCAGTTGCGCGCGATCCTGCGCGCGTCCTGCTACGGCAAGGTGCGCATCCTGATCCCGATGCTGGCGCATGCCTTCGAGATCGACCAGACCTTGAGCATGATCGAGCAGGCCAAGGCCCAGCTGCGCGAACAGAACATCAAGTACGACCCGGCGGTGGAAGTGGGCGCCATGATCGAGATCCCGGCCGCGGCGCTGTCGCTGCCGATGTTCGTGCGGCGCATGAACTTCCTCTCGATCGGCACGAATGACCTCATTCAATATACGCTGGCGATCGACCGCGTCGACTACGAAGTGGCGCACCTGTACAACCCGCTGCACCCGGCGATCCTGCAGCTGATCGGCATGACGATCGCGGCCGGGCAGAAAGCCGGCATCGACGTCGCCGTCTGCGGCGAGATGGCGGGCGACACCAGGCTCACGCGCCTGCTGCTGGGCATGGGCCTGCGCGAATTCTCGATGCACCCGGCGCAGCTGCTGTCGGTGAAGCAGGAAATCCTGAACGCCGACCTGACGCAGATCGCGCCCCGAATGCGGCGCATCATGCGCTCGATGGAGCCGGCCGAGATCGCGGAAGCGGTCGAACAGCTGCAGCTCACGTAATAGTCCAGGGTGGCTGCCAGTGCCGCCCGCAGTACATCCGCTTACAAGCCAAAGAAAGTCTCATGGGATCCATCGGAACCGTCACCCCGTCAGCGATGCATTTCGCCGAACCGCTACGCCTGCAAAGCGGCGCGCAGATCGGCGACTACACGCTCATGTATGAAACCTACGGCACGCTCAACGCCGACCGCTCGAACGCGGTGCTGGTCTGCCACGCCCTGAACGCCTCGCACCACGTCGCCGGCACCTATGCGCACGAGCCGAAAAGCGCCGGCTGGTGGGACAACATGGTGGGACCGGGCAAACCGGTCGACACCGACCGCTTCTTCGTGATCGGCGTGAACAACCTCGGTTCCTGCTTCGGCTCGACCGGCCCGATGCACGTCAATCCGGCCACCGGCAAGCCCTACGGCGCCGCGTTCCCGCTGCTGACGGTGGAAGACTGGGTGGCGGCCCAGGCGCTCCTGGCCGACCGCCTCGGCATCGAACAATTCGCCGCCGTGATGGGCGGTTCGCTCGGCGGCATGCAGGCGCTTTCGTGGAGCATCATGTTCCCGCACCGGCTGCGCCACTGCATCGTGATCGCGTCCACGCCGAAGCTTTCGGCCCAGAACATCGCCTTCAACGACGTCGCGCGCCAGGCCATCCTGACCGACCCGGACTACCACGGCGGCGATTTTTATGAGTACAAGGTGGTGCCGAAGAACGGCCTGAAAGTGGCGCGCATGGTCGGCCACATCACTTACCTGTCGAACGACGACATGGCCGAGAAATTCGGGCGCAGGCTGCGCAACGCCGCGGAAAGCCGGGACGCCGGCCGCTCCGAGTACAAATTCGATTTCGGCGTCGACTTCGAGATCGAATCCTACCTGCGCTACCAGGGCGACAAGTTCTCGGAATACTTCGACGCCAACACCTACCTCTTGATCACGAAAGCCCTCGATTATTTCGACCCGGCGCGCGAGCACGGCGGCGACCTGACCCGCGCGCTGGCCACCACCCGGGCGCAGTTCCTGGTCGTGTCGTTTTCGACCGACTGGCGCTTCTCGCCCGAACGCAGCCGGGAAATCGTCGAAGCGCTGATTTCGAACCGGCGCAAGGTGACCTATGCCGAGATCGACGCACCGCACGGGCACGACGCCTTTTTGCTGGAAGACGAGCGCTACATGGGCGTGGTGCGGGCCTATTACGACCGCATCTGGGAAGAAGCCGTGGCGCGGGAGGCAGCATGAATTTCGAAGACCTGAGTACGCTGCGGCCCGACCTCGCCTTTATCGCCCACTGGATCGGCGAGCGCTCGCACGTGCTGGACGTCGGCTGCGGCGACGGCGCCATGCTGCGCTACCTGGAAAAAGGCAAGGCCTGCTCCGGCTACGGCATCGAGATCGCCGACGACAAGGTGCTCGAGAGTACCCGGCGCGGCATCAACGTCATCCAGCACGACATGGAACAGGGACTCGGCCTGTTCGGCGACAATTCCTTCGACACGGTGCTGTGCCTGTCGTCGCTGCAGATGATGCAGCACGTCGAGGCGCTGCTGCGCGACATCGTGAGGGTGGGCGGCGAGGCGATTGTCTCGTTCCCGAATTTTGCGTACTGGCCGCACCGGGTGGCGCTGCTCAAGGGCCGCATGCCGGTCTCGCGCTCGCTGCCCTACCAGTGGTACGACACCCCGAACGTGCGCTGCGCCACCATTCTCGATTTCAAGGAACTGGCCGAGGAGTGCGGGCTGGAAGTGCTGGAATACGTGGCGCTGGCGGACGGCAAGCCGGTGACCTTCCTGCCGAATTTGCGGGGGAGCCTGGCGGTGTTCAGGTTGAGGAAGCGGGCGAAGCGGGTGTGACGGTGTTGGACCCCCGCTGTTGGCGCCTTATCGTGCGTACCCCATCCACACTTTTCTGCGACCATGCGGTTGACAAAAACAGCACACTGGCAACGAACATGAACAAACTCAAACATTTGGCCCTCTCCATCGCGATGATCGCCAGCCTCGGCACGGCCCACGCCCAGAAGGAGCAGGTCGTCCAGGACGGCATCGCCGTCAAACCGCTGTCGCGCGTGCGCGTGATCGTCCCGGAAGAGCAGCTCAACGAGCAGGCGGCCCAGCAGTACCGGGCCATGGTCTCGGAGGCGCAGCAGAAGGGCGTGCTGGTTCCCGCCACCCACCCGCAAGTGAAGCGCCTGCGCGGCGTTGCCCAGCGCATCATCCCGCATACGCCACGCTGGAACGCATCGGCGAAAAACTGGAACTGGCAGGTCAACCTGTTCGATGCGCAGCAGGTGAACGCGTTCTGCATGCCGGGCGGCCGCATCGGCTTCTACTCCGGCATCATCGACCAATTAAAACTGACCGACGACGAAATGGCCGCGATCATGGGCCACGAAATCGCCCACGCGCTGCGCGAACATGGCCGCGAGCGCGCGGCCAAGTCCGGCATCACCTCGATCGTCGCCCGCGGCGCAGGCGCCCTCGGCTCGGCCATCTTCGGTATCGACCCGAGCATCACCAACACCGTCACCGGCATGATCGGCCAGGGCGTGGTGCTGAAATTCTCGCGCGACGAGGAGCGCGAGGCCGACCTGGTCGGGCTGGATATCGCCGCCCGCGCCGGCTACGATCCGCGCGCAGGCATCGCGCTGTGGCGCAAGATGGGGATGCTGAACAAGGGCGCGCCGCCCGAATTCATGTCGACCCACCCGGGCGGCGAAACCCGTATCGGCGACATGCAGAAGCACATGAACGTGCTGCTGCCGCTGTACGCGCGCAGCAAGGGCACCAGCGTCAATCGCCTGCCGCCGTACCGCACCAACGTCGCCCTGAAGTAATGGAAGCGTGATGGGCCGCCAGGCCGAAGCCAATGCCTACGTGCCCCTGCCGGTCCGTCGCGGCGTCGCGCCCAGCTACCTGTGGCTGACCGAGACGCTGCCCGGCGGCATGCTGCGCTTCCTGGCCGAACGCTTCCCCGACGTGGCGCCGCAATCCTGGGCGGGGCGCCTGGAGCGTGGCGAGGTGGTCGATGCGCTTGGCCAGCCGCTGCAGGCCAGCAGCCATGTCCGCAAGGGCATGCGCATCTGGTATTACCGCGAGCTCGACGAGGGTGAAACGCCGATCCCGTTCAGGGAACAGGTCCTGTTCCAGGACGGGCACCTGCTGGTCGTCGACAAGCCGCATTTTCTACCGATGATCCCGACCGGGCGCTTCCTGCACGAGACGCTGCTGGTGCGCCTGAAAGCCCAGTTCGAATTGCCGCACCTGACGCCGATCCACCGGCTCGACCGCGAAACGGCGGGCGTGGTGATCTTCTCGCACAACCTGGAGACGCGCGGCAGGTACCAGTCGATGTTCCAGAAGCGGGTGGTACGCAAAACCTACGAGGCGCTGGCCGGCCCGATCGAAGGGCGCAGCTTCCCGTTCACCTACCGCAGCCGCATGGTCGACGGCGACAAGTTCTTCGTGATGACGGAGGAGCCGGGCGAGCCGAATTCGGAAACGCTCATCGAACAACTCGAGCGCCGCGGCGACATCGTGCGCTACCGCCTGCACCCGCACACGGGCCGCAAGCACCAGCTGCGCCTGCACCTGGCCTCGCTGGGCGCACCGATCCTGAACGACGCCTTTTATCCGGTCGCGCTGCCGTGCAAGGGGGACGATTTTTCAGCGCCCCTGCAACTGCTGGCGCGCTCGATCAGTTTTGATGATCCGTTGACGGGCGAGGCGCGCACGTTCACGAGCGAACGCACGCTGGCCTGGCCGGAATAGACATTACAGGTGGTAGTCGATGATCAAGGGAGCGTGGTCGGAAAAACGCTCGTCCTTGTAGACCGAGACCGCATGCGCCCTGGCCGCGATGCCTGGCGTCGCGACGTGGTAATCGATGCGCCAGCCGACGTTCTTCGCCCATGACTGGCCGCGGGTGCTCCACCAGGTGTAGTCGGCAGCCTCCGGCGCCACCACGCGGTGCACGTCGACCAGCCCCAGCTCGTCGAAAATGCGCGTCATCCACGCGCGCTCTTCCGGCAGGAAGCCCGAATTCTTCTGGTTGCTCTTCCAGTTTTTGAGGTCGATTTCCTTGTGCGCGATGTTCCAGTCGCCGCAAATGACGACTTCACGGCCCTCGGCCTTCAACTGCTCCAGGTGCGGCAGGAACACTTCCATGAAGCGGAACTTGGCCAGCTGGCGCTCGGGCGAGGACGAACCGGACGGGCAGTACACCGAAATGACGGTGAGGTTGCCGAAGTCGCAGCGGGTATACCTGCCCTCGGCGTCGAATTCCGGGCAGCCGAAGCCGATCAGATGGCTGTCGGGTGCGCAGCGGCTATACACGCCGGTGCCCGAGTAACCCTTCTTTTCGGCGTAGTGGAAATGGCCGTGGTAGCCGTGCGGACGCAGGAGTTCCTCGGTCATGTCGGCTTCCTGGGCTTTCAGTTCCTGGACGCAGATGAAGTCGGCATCGGCCTTGGCAAGCCAGTTGAAAAAGCCTTTTTTGTGGGCCGAACGGACACCGTTCAGGTTGGCGGAAATAATTCGTGGCATGGGAATGGAAGAGAAGGGGTGCGGGTTTTAGAGCGTCTGACAAAGCCCTCGGGGCAAGGCGCATCGTCGAAGACAGTACGCTAGTACGGCGAGACGAATGCAACGCCGCCATGAGGGCTTTGTCAGGCGCGATTGGCGTGGCGTCTGCGGGGCACGGGTATTAAAATACAGCCACTTTTTTATTTTGGGGTCATCGTGAACAATTTGCGCCAACAGTTTATCGCTTTTTCGGTCTCGACGGGAGTGCTCAAGTTCGGCGAGTTCACCACCAAGGCCGGGCGCCAGTCGCCGTATTTC
>JAQGLR010000056.1 GCA_028292765.1 Massilia sp.
TCGTGCGCACCAGCGGCGGCGTGACCCTCATCGGCTGGGCTGACGTCACCGCCGTGCGCACCTATTCGCGCGGCTTCATGATGGTGCTGAAACGCGGCACGCTGCCGGTCCCGTTCCGCTGCCTGAACGACACGCAGCAGGGCGCGATGCGCATGCTGGCGCAGGCGCGGCGCGATAATGTGTTGAGGTAGGGGGCCGGGCGGTTGAACGCTGCCCACACTGCGCCGCCCGCACGGCGCCATCAATCCGCAAACAACACCGGCATCTCATGCGACCGCCGCCGCAGCTCGAGGCGCGCGCCGTCGTAATCCGTAAACACCGAACCGACCACCGCCCAGAAACGCGGGCTGTGGTTCATCTCGCGCAGGTGCGCCAGTTCGTGCACGACGACGTAGTCGATCAGCGGCAGCGCGTAGTGCACCAGGCGCCAGTTCAGGCGGATGTTCCCGGCGACCGTGCACGACCCCCAGCGCGTGCCCGCCGACGACAGCGTCAGCGAACGGTAATGCACGTCCAGTTGCGGTGCATACAGGTCCAGCCGTTCGACGAACAGGCGCTTCGCCTCGGCCTGGAACCAGAGCTTGACGCGCTCCTTGAGCTGCCACTCCGACAGCCCCGGCGTCACGCCCACCTGCAGTTCGCGTGCCTCGGGATCGAACACGCAGTGGCTGCGCGCCGCCTGCTGCAGTCGCAACGTGATCTCGCCGCCCATGTAGGGCAGGCGTGCGCCGTCGTCCCAGCGTACCGGTGCGCGCTCGGCGCGTTTGGCGCGGCGCTCCCCGCGTTCCTGGAGCTTGGTCAGGATCCAGCGCTGCTTGGCGCGGATCGCGTTGTCGATGTCGGGCAGGTTGGCGCGGCGCGGCGCCGTCACGTGCAGGCCGTCGTCGTCGATCATGAAGCCGATCGAGCGGCGTGACGAGCGTTTCAGTTCATAGTCGACCGCGTAGTGGCCCAGCACGATGCGCCGCAGCGGCGGGTCCATGGGGGTACGGGGCGGGGAGGGCAGGTTGATCCGGGGCGCGCCCGGGGGCGCCTTGAACAGCGGTTGCGGCGGCGGCGGCAGTGGCCGTGCGGCCGGCGGCGGCGCGGGCGCACTCAAGACCCGGTCGAACGGGTCTGGCGCGCTTGCATCTTGCTTGAACAGGTCTAGCTGGGAGTCGGGCCGTAACCCGTCGATCCTGGGAAAATTCATGGCGTGCTGAAGTGGAGGTGCTTTGATCAGCGCGCCGACTTCGTTCAGCCACCGGTGTAGACGTGGGGCGAAATGACGCGCATTTCTGATTCTATCCAATTTTCGACCTCTTGCATCAGACTCTCGGGAGTGTGGTGTTGCGGCGATATCGGTTTACCAATCGAGACGGTCACGAGACCGGGACGTTTGATGAACGAATTCTTGGGCCAGCATTCGCCTGAATTATGCGCGATCGGCACGACAACGGCTTGGGTTTCGATAGCGAGGCGCGTGCCGCCGCTTTTGTATTTGCCTTTTTTTCCCACCGGGATGCGCGTCCCCTCCGGGAACATGATGATCCACTGGCCGTCGGCCAGGCGCCGCTTGCCGTGCCTGACCACGTGCGCGAAAGCGTTCTTGCCTTCCTTGCGGTCGATCGGGATCATGCGCAGCAGCGCCATGCCCCAGCCGAAGAACGGGATGTAGAGGATTTCCTTCTTGAAGACATACACCAGCGGCCGGAGCAGGTTCGGCAGCAGGAAGATCGTCTCCCAGGCCGACTGGTGCTTCGACAGCACGATCGCCGGTGCGTCGGGCAGGTTCTCGTAGCCCTTGAATTCGTAGCGGATGCCGCAAATGACTTTGGCACACCAGATGATGAAGACATTCCAGCGCGAGGTCACCCAGAAGCGCTTGTTGTACGGCAGCGGAGCGGCCAGGAAGCAGACGCAGGCCCAGACCACGGTGGCAACCACCATCACGATTGCAAACAGGAGGGAACGCAGGAACGGGACGACGTTACGCAAAAAAGGCTCTCTTTCGGATTCAGTTGGGCTGGGGCTGGGGGCGGGGTGCGCCTTTCAGCAGGGCGGTGACCATCTCGGCCAGGTCGGGGAAGACCTGGGTGCCGGGCGGAAGACCCCCGGTCTGGTGGGTCTTTTCGCCCTTCCCGGTCAGGACCAGGTAGGGCAGGCAGCCGCTGATGAAGCCGGCCTGCAGGTCGCGCAGCGAGTCGCCGACCGTCGGCACGCCCTTCAGGCTGACCTTGAAACGCTTGCTGATCTCCTCGAACATGCCGGCTTTCGGCTTCCTGCAGTCGCAGTTGTCGATCGCCGCATGCGGGCAAAAGAAGACGGCGTCGATATCGGCGCCGACCTGCTGGGCCAGGGCGTGCATCTTCTGGTGGATCGCGTTCAGGGTCGGCATGTCGAACAGTTCGCGCGCGATGCCCGACTGGTTCGAGGCGATGATGACGCGGTAGCCGGCCTGGTTCAGGCGCGCGATCGCCTCGAGCGAACCCGGAATCGGGGTCCACTCCGCCGGGCTCTTGATGAAGTCCGGCGAGTCATGGTTGATGACCCCGTCGCGGTCGAGGATGATCAGCTTCATGGTGTGGACCTTACGCCGCCAGTTTCGAGATGTCGGCGACGCGGTTCATCATGCCGTGCAGGCGTGAGAGCAGGGCCAGGCGGTTGTTGCGCAGCGCCTCGTCCTCGGCCATCACCATCACGTCGTTGAAGAAGGCGTCGACGTCGTCGCGCAGGCGCGCCAGCGTCTTCAATGTGCCGGCGAAGTCGCCGGCGGCAAAGGCGGCGTCCACTTCCGGACGAACCTGTCCGATGGCGCCATGCAGCTTGCGCTCCGCTTCCTCTTGCAGGAGCGACTCTTGAACCTCACCGATGGCAGCTTCGGTCTTTTTCAGGATATTCGTGATGCGCTTGTTGGCGGCGGCCAGCGATGCGGATTCCGGCAGGGCGGCAAAGGCCTGCACCGCTTCCAGGCGCTGCACGACGTCGTCGACGCGGTCCGGGTTCTGGGCCAGCACGGCTTCGACTTCGTTCGGCGTGAAGCCGCGCTCGCGCAGCATGCCGCGCAGGCGGTCGAGCATGAAGGCGACGACTTCCTCGCGTGGGTCCCGCAGTTCCTTACCCTTTGCGGCCTGGCCTTCGAACACGCCGGCGGCATCAGCCAGCAGCTCGGACAGGCGCAGCGGCAGGCGCTTCTCGACCAGCATGCGCATCACGCCCAGGGCGTGGCGGCGCAGCGCGAACGGGTCCTTCTCGCCGGTCGGCTGCAGGCCGATCGACCAGATGCCGACCAGGGTCTCCAGCTTGTCGGCCAGCGCCACGGCCAGGCCCGTGTTCGTCGACGGCAGCTTGTCGCCGGCAAAACGCGGCTGGTAGTGCTCGGAGGCGGCCAGGGCCACTTCGTCATGCTCGCCATCGTGGCGCGCATAGTAGGTGCCCATGATGCCTTGCAGCTCGGGGAATTCGCCGACCATGTCGGTCAGCAGGTCGGCTTTCGCCAGGCGCGCGCCGCGTTCGGCCAGCGCCACGTCGAAACCGAGGCGCTGCGCGATCGCGCCCGCCAAACGCGCGACGCGCTCGGTGCGTTCGAGCTGGGTGCCCAGCTTGTTGTGGTAGACGACGCTGGCCAGTTGCGGCAGGCGCGACGCCAGCGTCTTCTTCTTGTCCTGCTCGAAGAAGAATTTGGCATCCGACAGGCGCGGGCGCACCACGCGCTCGTTGCCGCCGACGATGTGCTGCGGATCGCTGGTCGCGATGTTCGAGACGATCAGGAAGCGCGGGCGCAGCTTTCCCTCCAGATCGGTCAGCGCGAAGTATTTCTGGTTCGTTTGCATGGTGAGGATCAGGCATTCCTGCGGCACGGCCAAAAACTCTTCCTCGAAATGGCATTCATACACCACCGGCCACTCGACCAGTGCCGCCACTTCGTCCAGCAGCGCTTCCGGCATCAGGACCTGGTCGGCGCCCGCTTTTTCCAGCAGTTGCGTGCGGATGCTTTCCTTGCGCGCTTCGGCACCGGCAATCACCTTGCCCTCGTTCTCGAGGATCGCCGCGTAATGATCGGCGTGGGCGATCGCGATGCTGCCGCCATGCGACAGGAAGCGGTGGCCCATGGTCAGGCGGCCAGCGTCCAGGCCCAGCAGGGTGAGTGGCAGCACCTGTTCGCCGAACAGGGCGACCAGCAGGTGCACCGGGCGCACGAAGCCGACGGTGGCGCCGTCCGGGCGCTGGTAGCTCATCAGCTTCGGGATCGGCAGCCTGGCCACCGTATCGGCCAGCACGTCCTGCAGGCCGCCTGCGAGCGCGCTGCCGGCCGCGGTATAGGTGTAGAAGAAGCTCTCGGCCTTGCCGTCCTGGGCGCGTTCGAGGTCGGCGATCTTCAGGTCGGGAAAGCCCAGCGCGGCCAGCTTCTTGGCGAGCGGCGCGCTCGGCTTGCCTTCCTTGTCCAGGGCGACCGTCACCGGCAGCACCTTTTCGCGGATGCTCTTGTCAGGCGAAGTCGCGCGGACCCGGGTAATGGACACGGCCAGGCGGCGCGGCGTGGCGTAGGGGGTGACGACGCTGTCGCTTTCCAAAAAGTCGCGTGCCTTCAGGCCGTTGGCGATGCCGGCGGCAAACGCCGCACCCAGTTTGACGAGGGCTTTTGGGGGCAGTTCTTCGGTCTGCAGTTCGACGAGTAGTGTTTGATTCATGGTCTTGTTCTTGTCCGTACGGGGAGCCTCAGTGGCCAATCAAGCTGCGGCTTTGGCGGCGGCGCCGAGCATCGGGAAGCCGAGCTTCTCGCGCGAGTCGTAATAGGCCTGGGCCACCAGGCGCGACAGCGTGCGCACGCGGCCGATGTAGGCGGCGCGCTCGGTCACCGAAATGGCGCCGCGTGCATCGAGCATGTTGAAGCTGTGCGAGGCCTTCATGATCTGCTCGTAGGCCGGCAGGGTCAGTTCCAGCTCGATCAGGCGCTTGGCTTCCGATTCGTGGTTCGCAAAGGCGGCGAACAGCAATTCGGTATTCGCGTGCTCGAAGTTATAGGTCGACTGCTCGACTTCGTTCTGGTGGAAGACGTCGCCGTAGGACAGCGTCTTCTTGACGCCGTGCTCTTCCCACTCGGTCCAGACCAGGTCGTAGACGTTTTCCACGCCCTGCAGGTACATCGCCAGGCGCTCGATGCCATAGGTGATTTCGCCCAGCACCGGTTTGCAGTCGAGGCCGCCGACTTGCTGGAAATAGGTGAACTGCGTCACTTCCATGCCGTTCAGCCAGACTTCCCAGCCGAGGCCCCAGGCGCCCAGGGTCGGGCTTTCCCAGTCGTCCTCGACGAAGCGCACGTCGTTCTGTTTCAGGTCGAGTCCAAGGGCCTCGAGCGAACCGAGATACAAATCGAGGATGTTTTCGGGGGCGGGCTTCAGCACCACCTGGTACTGGTAATAGTGCTGCAGGCGGTTCGGGTTCTCGCCGTAGCGGCCATCCTTCGGACGGCGCGAAGGCTGCACATAGGCCGCGCGCCATGGCTCCGGTCCGATCGCGCGCAGGAAGGTGCCGGTGTGGAAGGTGCCGGCGCCGACTTCCATGTCATAGGGCTGGAGCAGGGCGCAACCTTGCTTGTCCCAGTAGGACTGCAAGGTCAGGATGATTTGTTGGAATGTGAGCATCGTCGATCAGGCGCGCGCGCATGGCGCGCACATTGTAGGTTTGCTAAATGACCAATTCTAGCGGGTTTTATGGAGCCTCTGGGACTGGAATCCACTCATCTATACGCCATGTGGTTTTTTCTTGCGGTAATTTCGCCCGAACAAGCACGCAGCCGCCAGCGCCAACCCGCCCAGCACCAGGAAAGCATAGTTGCCAAAACGGATATACGGCGTCATGCCGGCGGTGCCGCGCACCGTGGCGCTGAGCACGCCCTGCGTATAGAAGGGCAGCACCTGCAAGACCCGCCCACGATGGTCGATGATGGCGGTGGCGCCGTCGTTGGTCGAGCGCAGCATCGGGCGGCCGGTCTCCAGGGTGCGCATGCGCGAGATCTGCAGGTGCTGCGGGATCGCCGTCGACTGGCCGTACCAGGACAGGTTCGACATGTTCAGCAGCAAGGTCGCCGGGCGCGGTGCATTGCGCAGTTGCCAGGCGATCTCTTCGCCAAACACGTCTTCGTAGCAGATGTTCGGCAGCACCAGCTGGTCCTTGACCGCGAACGGCGCCTGCAGGCCCTTGCCGCGGGTGGCGTCGTTCAGCGGGATATTCATCATGTCGGTGACCCAGCGGAAACCCGGCGGGATGAATTCGCCGAAGGGCACCAGGTGCGCCTTGTCGTAGCGATAAGGCTGCGGTTGCGGCGATATGGCGACCACGCTGTTGGCGTACTGGGTCGGCCCGTCGAGCAGCGGCAGGCCGACGGCGAGGGTGCTGCCGCTCCTGGTCGCGAACGCCTGCAGGCTGGACAGGTAGCCCGCAGGGAGGTTGTGCGGGAAGGACGGAATCGCCGTTTCCGGGGTGGCGACCAGGTCGGCGGGCGCGGCCGTGATCATGCCCTGGTAACGCTCGAGGATGTTGGAGAGAAACGCGTAGTCGAACTTGCGGTCTTGCGGAATATTGCCCTGCAATAGGCGGACCGTGATCGGCGACCCCGTCTCATGGGTCCACTCGACGCTGCGCAGGCCGAAGCCCGTCGCCAGCAGCGCCGCCAGCAGGCCAATCGCCGGCAGGCGCGCGCGCTGGGTGAGCATCACGATGCAACCCGCCGCCACGGCCACCAGCACGCCGATGCCGTAGACGCCGACCAGCGGCGCGTAGCCGGCCAGCGGCGAGGTGTCGTGAGCATAGCCGGACACCGACCACGGGAAACCCGTAAACACCCAGCCGCGCATCCATTCGGACACGCCCCAGGTCACCGGGAGCACCAGCAGCACGAAAGCGGCCAAGGGCAGCGACCAGCGCTGGCGCAGCCAGGCGGCAACGCCTGCCGCGAACGCGCCGAACAGTCCCATGTACAGCCCGAGCAGCACGATGCCGATGGCCCCGAGGATGGCCGGCAGGTGCGCGAAGCGGGTCATCATGATGTACAGCCAGAACATGGCGCCGACCGACCAGCCGAAGCCGAAGGCCCAGCCGAGCAGGGTCGCACGCTTGACCGAACTGCCGAGGCCGACCTGGTAGAACAGCCAGGCCAGCAGCACGAACTGCAGCGGCCACCAGCCGAAGGGCTCGAACGAGAACAGGGAAGCGCCGCCGGCCAGGGCGGCGGTCACCAGCAAGGCCGGCGACGGCCGCGTACCGCGCGCGGCGGCTGCAAGCGCCGGATCAACCGGAGCAGTGGCGGGCGTCGTTGAAGAAGCGGTACGGCGACGCAGCATCAGTCGTCGTCGCGCTCGTTCGGTGACGACGGCAGCTTTTCGACCAGCAGCACGTGAATCTGGCGTGCGTCGGCGCGCAGCACTTCGAAGCGCAGGTTACGCAGGGTGAATTCCTCGCCCTTGTGCGGCATGCGCCCGAGGTGGCCGGCAACGAAACCGCCGATGGTATCGGCTTCGTCTTCGGGCAGGTCGACGCCGATTTCTTCGTTGAACTGGTCGATCTCGGTCAGCGCCTTGACGCGCCAGCGCGGGCCGCGCTGGC
>JAQGLR010000134.1 GCA_028292765.1 Massilia sp.
CATGAATACAAAACCCCTGAAACGCCTGCAGCCAGCGCTGCGCGACGATATCGGCGACCTGATCACCCAGCGTCCGGTGCCCAGCCGCCACCTGGACCAGGTCGACCCCTTCCTGTTCCTGAACCACCACGGCCCGCAGACCTACCCGCCGCACAACCGCGGCATGCCGTTCAGGCCGCACCCGCACCGCGGCTTCGAGACCGTCACCTTCATCCTCGAGGGCATGCTGACGCACATGGACAGCGCCGGCCACGAGAGCATCATCCGCGCCGGCGGCGTGCAGTGGATGACCGCCGGCAGCGGCCTGGTCCACGCCGAGATCTCGCCGCCCGAATTCCTGGAGCGCGGCGGGCCGCTCGAGATCCTGCAGCTGTGGGTCAATCTGCCGCCGCACCTGAAAATGACGCAGCCAGCGTATACCGGCCTGCAGCGGGACCAGATCCCGGCGCTGAGCCTGGACGGCGGCCGGGTGACGATGCACCTGGTGGCCGGCGAGTTCGAGGGCGTGAGCGGGCCGGTGCGGTCGCTGACGAACGTGTTCATGAGTACCGTCGAGTTGCGCGCCGGCGGGCGCCTGCGCCTGCCCGTCCCGGGGCAGCGCAACGTGTTCCTGTATGTCGTGCGGGGCGCGGTGCTGGCCGGCGTCGGGCAGGACCGCGTGGCCGCCTGCCACCTGGCCGAGATGGCGATGGAGGGCGACGAGGTGGAGGTGGCGGCGCCGGAAGGCGCAGTGGTATTGCTGGGGCATGGCGAGCCGATCGGCGCGCCGGTGGTGTCGCACGGCCCCTTCGTGATGAACTCGCGCGCCGAGATCGAGCAGGCGATCCGCGACTACCAGGCGGGCCGCTTCGGCGCGCCGATGTAAGGCACGCGCCCTGATGAGCGTGGCTGGTTTACAGTAGCCCGACAGATAAACTTCCCGCGAGAACCCGCATGCACGCCGTCCCCCTCGTCGCCACCACCCGCGGCTACCCCTCCTCCGGCTACGTGGTCGAGAACGTCCACGCCGGTTCGATCGCCGTCGTCGATAGCGCGGGGCGCCTGATCGCCTGGGCCGGCGACCCGCAATACCCGACCTTCACCCGCTCGGCGCTGAAACCCTTCCAGGCCCTGCCTTTCCTGTTATCGAATGGCCCGGCGAAGTTCGGGCTGGCGCAGGACGAGCTGGCCCTGCTGTGCGCCAGCCATTCGGGCGAGGAAAAGCACCTGGCGGGCGTGCGTTCGATCCTCGGCAAGATCGGACTCGACGCCGGCCACCTCGAATGCGGCTGCGGCGCGCCGCTGTACTACGAAACCAACAACCTGCCGCTGCCGCAGGACCGCCAGTGGACGCCGCTGCACCACAACTGCTCGGGCAAGCACAGCGGCTTCCTGGCCTGGTGCCGCATGCACGATGCGCCAAGCGCCGGCTATGTCGATCCCGGCCACCCGCTGCAGCGCGCGATCCGCGCGACCCTGGCCGACGCCGTCGGCCTGCCCGAGGCCAGCCTCCCGACCGGCATCGACGGCTGCTCGGCGCCGAACTACGCATTGCCGCTGGCCAGCCTGGCGCAACTCTTCGCCCGACTTGGCCAGGGCGCGGCGGATGAGCGCTTCGGCAGCGCCTTCGGCCCCCTGTTCGACGCCATGACCGGGCGGCCCGACATGGTCTCCGGCACCGAGCGTAGCGACCTGGTATTGATGACGGCGGGCGACGGCGACTGGGTGGCCAAGATCGGCGCCGACGCGGTGCAGGCGATCGGCATCCGCTCGGCCGGCATCGGCATCGCGATCAAGATTGCAGACGGCAACAACCGCGGCCTGCACACGGTCACCTACAACGTGCTCGACCAGCTGGGCCTGCTCGACGACGCGAAACGCAGCGTGCTGGAACGCTTCCGCCGGCCGGAGATCCGCAACGCACGCGGCACCCTGGCCGGCGACATGCGGCCGCTGTTCACCTTGCAGCGGGCGTAGCAAAGCGCAGCCGGCTCCGCCTTTCGTTCCACCCCGTATCGGAACACGCGCCGATGCGGTTCCGTCGTAGGATGGCCCGGACACTTTTTGCCGGGAGCCGACATGCCCCACCCTCGACCGGCCGCCTTCACGCGGCGGCTGCATCTCCTTGCGCATCTCCTTGTGCTGCTGCCGCTGCTCCTGCTCGGCGCCTGCGCCACGGCGCTGTCACCCGATGAAGCAGCGCTCGTGGCCGGCAAGACCTATGTCGTCACCGGCGCCTCGAGCGGCTTCGGGCGCGGCGTGGCCCTGAAGCTGGGGGCGATGCGCGCCAACGTCGTGCTGGCGGCGCGCCGCACGGCGGTGCTGGACGAAGTCGCGGCGCAGGTCGCGGCCGCCGGCGGCACGCCGCTCGTCGTCACGACCGACGTCGCCAGACCCGACGACGTGCGCCGCCTGGCCGAGGCCACGGTTGCGCGCTTCGGGCGCATCGACGTCTGGATCAACAATGCCGGCGTCGGCGCCATCGGCCGCTTCGACACGGTGCCGATGGAAGACCATGCGCGCATCGTCGACGTCAACCTGAAGGGCGTCATCTACGGCAGCCATGTGGCGCTGCGCCAGTTCCGCAAGCAGGGCCAGGGCACGCTGGTGAACATCGGTTCGGTCGAAAGCGCCGTGCCGCTGGCCTACCACGCCTCGTATGCCTCGACCAAGGCGGCGGTGCTGAGCCTGGGCCGGGCGCTGCGCGAAGAACTGCGGCTGTCGAACCAGCCCGGCATCAGGATCACGACCGTGCTGCCATGGGCGGCCGACACCCCCTTCTTCAACCACGCGGCCAACTACACCGGCCGCGCCCCGCGCATGGCGCTGATGGACGACCCGGGCAAGGTCGTCGACATCATCGTGCGCGCCTCGGTGTATCCGCGCGAGGAAGTCCCGGCCGGCTGGAAGGCGCGCGGCGGCTACTGGTCGCACCGCATCGCGCCCGACGCCGCCGAACGGATCTCCGCCAACGTGGCGCACGCCGAGCAGTTCGAAAAAGCCGGGCCCGCGCCGGACGGCAGCAACGCCGTGCATCAGCCAATGCCGGCCGGGCCCGGCACAACGGGCGTGGACGGCGGTATCCGGGCGCGCATGGAGCGTGAGGACGCGGCGCGCAAAACAGGGCAAGCACCAGGGCCGTGGAGCCCTACGCCACCAGCCTCCTGAGCATCCCCGCCAGCGGCTCGAGCACCTCGCCATCCTGCCAGTACGAATTGTGCGACAGCGGATTCCAGCTCTTGAGCATCCACCCCACCGCGCCCTGGCCGGCATTGATCGTGCGGTCCTCGACCAGGGCGCGGTAGCCGGCGGACAGCGGCTGGAGCGGCCAGCCCAGCACGTCGTCCGGGTCGTACAGGTTCAGCCAGCGGAACATCGGCGTCGGCGGCGCGATCGGCTTGATGTGCATTTCCTTGTGCGCGGCGACGAAAATCGGCATGTTGCAGCCGGTCGTGACGAGGCCGGCGCAGGTGCCGGCGGCCAGGAAATGCTTTTCACGCTCGCCCAGGAGGCGTCCCAGCGCCGGACGCGACCAGGCATCGATGTCGCGCCAGATGCCGGCTTCGACCCGCCCGCCGCCGAGCGCCTTCTGCGCGTCGTAGATATAGTTCGACAGGACCTGGCAGCCGAGCGAATGCGCCAGGAACACGATCGGCATGGGCTGGGCGGAGGCAGGACCGGACGCAAGGGCGGCCAGCAGGCTGCGCGCGATCTCGCCCTGCGCCAGTTCGTACACGGAACCGGGGTCTTCCTTGCGGTTCTCCAGCCCCGCCGCATCGGCGAAACCGAACAGCATGAACTTGCGCAGCCCGGCGTAATGGACCTCGCTGCCGGCGTCGACACGATCCCAGACGAGCTGTTCGTTCTTTTGCAGGAACTGCTGGTAGTAGACGGAGTGGAAGGCGACCCGTTCGCGCAGCGCGGGGCCGAGCCGCGTGCGCATCTGGCCGAACACGCCGGCGGCATAGTCGCGCGGGGTTTCGCCCATTCCGTGAACCGTGATCAATGCGACCTGGGGCATGGCAGCCTCCCGAAGTAGAAACGCGTTGAAAAAACGCGTAAGAATCGGCCTCATCAGTGAAGCAGATTCCTAGCTCCAGCCTAGCACACACGGTAGGGAACGGCAGCGCGCCATTCTGGCGCCCCGACGCCGAAATGTTACGCTTTACCTTATTTGTTATAGGAACTATAATTTTTACGAATTTAACTATCTTGTCTTTTTAATATGTTTACACGGTCGCGCGCGTGACGCCCCTGCTGTTTCCCGACTACGCCCAAGCCATCCGCGAACTCGACCTGGCGTCGATCGGTGCGCCCGCCGCCATTCCCGAGCGCTTCCTGCTGGCGCGCGAGGGCCGCATCAGCATGCATTACATCCCGTTCGAACACGTCAATCCGGACGCACGCATCGTCATCGTCGGGATCGCACCCGGCTTCGTGCAATGGAAGATTGCGATGCTGGAGGCCCAGCGCCAGATGGCAAACAAGGTGCCGCAAGCCGAAGTGCTGCGCGCCGCCCGCCTGGCCGGTGCGTTCAGCGGCGCGATCCGCCCGAATTTCGTCGCCCTGCTCGACGCCATCGGCATGCAGCGCTGGCTCGGCATCGCCAGTTGCGCCACGCTGTTCGGCCAGGATGCGCACCTGGTGCAGATCAGCGCCATCCTGCGCCACCCGGTTTTCGTCGACGGCAGGAACTACAGCGGCACCCCCGGCATGGCCAGGCTGCCTTTCCTGCGCGAGGCGGTGCTGCGTTATTTTTCACACGAAGCGGCGCAGTTGCCGGACGCGCTGTATATCCCGATGGGCGGCAGCGTTGCCGAAGGCCTCGACTGGCTGGCGCGCGAAGGCGTCATCCGGCGCGACCGCATCCTGCACGGCCTGCCGCACCCGTCCGGCGCCAATGCCGAGCGTGTCGCCTACTTCCTGGGCCGCAAGGAGCGCGCCGCGCTATCCTCGCGCACGAATGCGCGCCAGATCGACGCGGCGCGCGCTACGCTCCTGGCTCAGATGGCGTCGCTGAACGATTAAGCTTCAGCCCTCTCCCCTGCTCGCCACCGCCTGCAGGATCCGCACCAGCGCCGCCATGTCGACCGGCTTGACCAGGTGGTGCGCGAAGCCGGCCGCAAGTGCCCGTTCGCGATCGCGGTCCAGGCCGTAGCCGGTCGCCGCGATCAGTACCGCGCCGCGCGTTTCGGCCTGCTTGCGCAAGAGCGCGGCCAGCTGGTAGCCGTCCATGTCCGGCAAGCCGATATCGACCACCATCGCGTCCGGCCGCTCGGCGATGGCGCGCCGCAGCGCCGCGGCCGCGTTGTACTCGACCAGCACCGTGTGGCCCTGCGCCCGCAGCAGCATGGCCAGGCTGTCGGCCGCGTCCTCGTTGTCGTCGACGATGATGACGCGCAGCGGGCGGTAAGCTGCGGCCTCGATGCGATGCGGCAGCGCCGGATGGCCGCCGGCCCCGGTCTCCTCCCCGCCGCACGGCAGCTCGATGGTGAACACGCTGCCCAGGCCGACGCCGTCGCTGTGCGCGGCGACCGTGCCGCCGTGCAGCTCGATCAGCTTCCTGACCAGCGCCAGGCCCAGCCCGAGCCCTCCCTGCGAGCGCGCCAGCGTGCGCGCGCCCTGCGTGAAGAGTTCGAACACGCTCGGCAGCAGCTCGGGCGGCATGCCCGAGCCGTTATCGCGCACTTGCACGCGCACGCGCCGCGCTTCGTCCCCCCTTTCGTGCACGTCCAGCAGCACCCCGATGGTGCCGGCCGGCGGCGTGTACTTCGCCGCGTTGTTGAGGATGTTGGCGACCGCCTGGATCAGGCGCGTCGCGTCGCCCTGCACGGTGACCGGCTGCGGCGGCAGCTGCACGTCGATCCGGTGCGACTTTTCCTCGATGAGGGGGCGGTTCTGGTCGAGCGCGCTGCGCACCACCTCATTCATGTCGACCTCGCTCACCTGCAGCGTGACCAGCCCGCGCGTCACGCGCGAGACGTCGAGCAGGTCGTCGATCAGGCGGCTCATGTGCTTGACCTGGCGGCTGATGATGGCGCCGGCCTGGCGGATGCGCGGCTCGTCGCGGAACTGGATCGTCAGCAAGGCGGCCGAACTGCTGATCGGCGCCAGCGGGTTGCGCAGCTCGTGCGCCAGCATCGCCAGGAACTCGTCCTTCATGCGCGACAGGCGTTCGGCCTCGACGCGTGCCGCGCGCTCGCTCTGCAGGAGCGCGTCGCGCTCGCGCGCCGATTTCTGGGCGATCTCGTACAGGTGGGCGTTGTCCATCGCCACCGCGGCCTGCGCCGCCACGCCGGCCACGATGCGTTCGGTGCGCTCGGTGAACACGCCCGGCTCGGGATGGCCGAAGACCAGGCCGCCGAGCACCGTGCCCGAGCGCGAGACCACCGGCACCGCCAGGTAGCTGCGCACTGGAAGGTGGCCCTGCGGCATGCCGTAGTGCGGCCCCGACTGGCCATAGCGCGGGTCGCGCCTGATGTCGTCGCTGCGCACGGAAAGCTGTTCGTGGAAGGTCGGGTTGAAGACGGCGGTAGACCCCGGGCTGCCGAAGTGGGCAAACGCCTCGATCGGCGCGCCGGACAGGGTGTAGGGGCGTATGCGCTCGCCGTCCTCCCCCTGGCCGTTGTAGAAGAATGCGCCGAACTGGGCGCCGCTCAGCTGCGTGGCGGCGTCGGTGACGGCCTGCAGCAGCGTCTCGAGGTCGAGCGTCGAGGCCAGCGCCTGGCCAGTGCTGTGCAGCACCTCGAGGATGCGCGACTCGTCGCGCAGGGTTTCCTCGACGCGCGCCCTGCGCACCGCTTCGCGCGTGTGGCGCGCCACGTCCTCGGCCAGCGCCACTTCGCGCGCGCTCCAGTCGCGCGGCTGTGGTTCGTGCAGGTAGAAGATTGCCGCCAGCCGCCCGCCTTCGATGATCGGCGCCACGACCATCGCCCGCGCGCCGATGCTGGCGTAGCCATCCGCATAGGGTGCGGCCAGCCGATCGGCGCCGATGTCGTCCAGGCGCAGCACCTGGCCCGAGCGCAGGCGGTCGATCAGCGCCGGGCCGAAGCTGTCGAGCGGGCGGGTCTCGCGGGCCAGGCTGGCGACCGTGCCGTCGGTCCAGTCGCGTTCGACAGTGACGCGCTGGCCAGCGGCGTCGATCTCGCCGTAACCGACGCGGGCCACCGCCAGGTGCCTGCCTACCAGGGCGCTGGCCGCTTCCATGATGCTGAACGGGTCGAGCAGTTCGCGCAGGGTGGCGGCCAGCTTCAGGTGGAAGCGGTGCTGCTGCTCGGCCAGCACGCGCGCGGTGGTGTCGGTGAGGACGCCGCAGACGCCGATCACGGCGCCGTGTTCGTGCACCGGGGAGGCCGACAGGGTCACGTAATACCGGGTCTCATGACCTTCCTGCTGGACGTTGAAGCGCAGGTCTTCGGCCAGCGTCGCCCCGCCCTCGAGCGCCGCGGCGACAAACGGCAGCAGTTCTCCCCACGCTTCGGCGCCCGACGGCGCGCCCGACTGCGCCCCGGCCTGCGCGCCCACCTGCGCCAGCGGCTGGCCGAATGCGGCCGGATGGCAGTCGCCGAGCATGGCGATGCACGCTTCGTTGTAGACCAGGCGCAGGTCCGGCCCCCAGGCCACGAACATCGGCAGGCGCGCACCGAACATCAGGTCGACGACGACGCGCAGGCCTTCCGGCGCGCCCTGCGGCAGCACGGTAGCGACGCGCGAACCCGAACGACGGCGGTCGGCGCCGGCGGCCAGGGAGGGGGCGCGCATCGGTTCAGTCATGCGGGATGATCGCGGAGCCTGAGTGGATATCAGGCTGATAATAGCGCCGATTGGTTGCCGGCGCAGCGTCTTGCGCGCTGGCGTGACCGGTTCATGCGAGCGGGATAAAAGTGTCTCTTAACCCTCCACCGAGAACCGGAAGCGCGATTCGGTTTCGTAGGCCTGGCCGGGGCGCAGGATGGTGTTCGGGAAGCCCGGCTGGTTGGGCGAATCGGGAAAATGCTGCGGCTCGAGGCAAAAGCCGCTACGGTAGGCATAGGCCTGGCCCTTGCCCCGCAGCGAGCCGTCGAGGAAATTGCCGCTGTAGAACTGCACGCCCGGCTCCTGCGTGAACAGCTCGAGCACCCGGCCCGATACCGGCTCGCGCACGCGCGCCGCGCGCGTCATGGCGCTTTCCTGCGGCTTGTTCAGCACAAAACAATGGTCGTAGCCGCCGCCATATCCGAGTTGCTCGTTCGCGGCATCGATCGCCTGGCCCATCGGCCGCGCGCTGCGGAAGTCGAAAGGCGTGCCGGCCACGGGCGCCAGGCGCCCGGTCGGGATCAGGTCGGCGTCGATGGCGACAAAGGCGTCGGCGTCGAGCATCAGCTCGTGGCCGAGGATGCCGCCATCGCCGGCCAGGTTGAAGTAGCTGTGCTGGGTCAGGTTGACCGGCGTGGCGCGGTCGGTCACGGCGGAAAAGCGCACCACGATCTCGTTGTCTTCGCCGAGGCTGTAGCGCACGGTGGCGTCGAGTGTGCCCGGATAACCCTGTTCGCCGTCCGCGCTGCGGTAAGCGAGCACCAGTTCGCCGCCCTCGATGCGCGCGTTCCACAGCACGCGGTCGAAGCCCGGCGTGCCGCCGTGCAGGTGGTTCTTGCCGTTGTTGACCGGCAGTTCATGTGCCTGGCCGTCGAGCGTGAAGCGCCCGTGCGCGATGCGGTTGCCGTAACGGCCGATCAGGGCGCCGAAATACGGGCTGTCGCCGCAATATGGCTCGAGCGTGTCGAAACCGAGCGCCACGTCGGCAAAGTCGCCATTCCGGTCGGGGACATGGATTTCGGTGATGATGCCGCCGAAGTCCAGGATCCTGACGCTCATGCCGGCCCGGTTCAGGAGCGTGAACACGCTGACGGTGCGGCCGTCGGGCAGTTGGCCGAAGGGGGCTTGCAAGATACCGGATTGCACGTTGTCGATTCCTCCATTGTCGATGGATCGATCCTAGCATGCGGGGTCCGCGGCGGCGCGCGCCCTTGCCCCGCAACGGGGAAAACAGTCCGGTGGACTGGTTTTCGCGACACTTGTTAGCGGCACTTCGCGGCCCGGTGCGATCTGCTACAGTGTGGACGATATTCATGATGCAGACGCCGGATCGATACCTCATGGCCGCCCCCCGTATGCCCCCCGACGAAGCCGAACGCCTGCGACTGCTCGAATCGCTCGACCTGCATGGCAGCGAAGCCGAAGAGGTATTCGACCGCGTCACCCGCCTGGTGAGCCGCCTGCTGAAGGTGCCGATCGCCCTGTTCTCGCTGGTCGGCGACAAGCGCCAGTATTTCAAGTCGCGCGTCGGCGTCGAGGTGCGCGACATGCCGCGCGAGCATGCCTTCTGCGGCCATGCCATCCTGCAGGACCAGCCGCTGGTGGTGAGCGACGCCGCCAGCGACCCGCGCTTTGCCGACAACCCGCTGGTGACGGGCGCAGCGGGGATCCGTTTCTATGCCGGCGTGCCGATCCGCACCAGCGGCGGCCTGGCGATCGGCACCCTGTGCGCGCTCGGCCAGCAGGTGCGCGTGCTCACCGCGGACGAGCTGTGCATCCTGATCGACCTGGCCGACATCGTGCAGCAGGAAGTCCAATACCGCGAACGCCTTGCGCTGGCCGGGCGCCAGAAGCTGCGTTCCGCAAAGGTGCTCAACGCCAGCGAGGCGCGCTTTCGCTCGATTTTTGATTTGGCCAGCATCGGCATCGCGCTGGTGTCGCCGGGCGGCGGCTGGATCAGCGTGAACGGCGCGCTGTGCGCGATCCTCGGCTATTCGCAGGAAGAACTGCAGCGCCTGAGCTTCCAGGACATCACCCATTCCGACGACCTGGACAGCGACGTCGACCTGCTGGAGCACCTGCGCCTGGGCGAAATCGAGCAGTACCAGATGGAGAAACGCTACATCCGCAAGGATGGGCGGCCCGTCTGGGTCAACCTGAACGTCAGCAAGAAACTGAACGAGGCCGGCGAAGTCGAATACTACATCTCGGTCGCGAAGGACATCCAGGCCCAGAAAGAGACGCAGGCGGACCTCACCGCCGTGTACGCCGAGCTCGAGGAACGCGTGGCCGTGCGCACCCGCGAGCTGCGCGAACGCGAGGCCGAGCTGCGCAGCGTGATCGAGAACGCCAACGACGCCTACATCGGCCTCGACCAGGAGGGCCTGGTCACGGTCTGGAACCGCGCGGCCGAGCAGACCTTCGGCTACGACGCCCCGGAGGCGATCGGGCGCCCGGTCGACGAGTTGATCATCCCGCCCGGGTACGCCGGCCGGCACCGCGCGGGCCTGTCGCGCAACGTCGGCGGCGGGCCGTCGACGTTGCTCGGCAAGCGCCTCGAGCTGCCGGCCGTGCGCAAGGACGGTTCGACCCTGATGGTGGAAGTGCGGATCAATGCGCTCGAGATGCGCGGGCAGAAGGTGTTCAGCGCTTTTCTCCACGACATCTCGGAGCGCAAGCAGGCCGAGGCCCTGCGCGAATACGAAAGCCGGCACGACATGCTCACCGGTTTGCTGAACCGGCGCGCCCTGCTCGAGACGCTGCCGATCGCCCAGGCGCGCGCCGCGCGCACGAAGCGCAGCATGGCGCTGCTGTTCATCGACCTCGACGGCTTCAAGCTGGTGAACGACACCTTCGGCCACGAAGCCGGCGACCGCCTGCTGTGCGAAGTGGCGGCCCGCCTGGGCGCCGTGGTGCGCTCGACCGACAGCGTGTTCCGCCTCGCGGGCGACGAGTTCACGGTGCTGGTCGAGGGCCTGGCCGCTTGCGAGGACGATGCCCACACCGTCGCGGCCAAGGCGATCGAGGAGCTGGGGCGGCAGTTCAAGGTGAATGGCGGCGTGGCGCAGGTCGGCGCCAGCGTCGGCATCGCCCTGTTCGCCCCGGATAGCCGCGCCAGCGTCGACGACCTGCTGCGCGAGGCCGACGGCCACATGTACGATGCCAAGCGCGCCGGCAAGGGACAGGTGTTTCCGCGCAGGGCGTAGCGCCCTTAGCGCTTCACGCGGGCGAAGGCGTCGCCCTTCTTCCAGGTCGGCATGGCCGGCGCGTTCGCCACCGCATAGCCCAGGTTCAGCGTGAACTGGGCCTGCTGCACCATGCCCGACAAGTCCCAGTCGGGGCGGTATTCGTCGGTCACCTGGTGGTAGTCCTTCTTGTAGCCGACCATCTTCGCGCTGCCCTGTTCGTGGGCATGTTCGAAATCGAAGTGGCCGTCGCCCGAAAACACGGCCGAGCCGACGTTAAAGGCGGGCACGCCGGCCTTGGCGAAGTTGAAGTGGTCGGCGCGGAAGTAGGCGCCCGACAGGTCGGGAATGGTCGGGGCGAGCTTCAGGCCCATCTTTTTCGCCACCAGGGCGGCGGTGTCGTACAGGCTGCTGCGCTCGGCGCCGGGCACGCCGATGTCGCGCGTGCGCCCGACGAAATTCAGGCTGTCGAGGTTCAGGTCGGCGGCCGTCTGCGCCAGCGGCACGACCGGGTTCGCCACATACGCGGCGCTGCCCAGCAGGCCCTGCTCTTCCGCGGCCGGCCACAGGAATACCTGGGTGCGGCGCGCCGGCTTTTTCACCGCTTCGGCGGCCATCGCCAGCAGCGCGGCGGTGCCGGTGGCGTTGTCGATGGCGCCGTTGAAGATGTGGTCGCGCCCATCGGCGCCGACCAGGTTCGGGTCGACCCCGAAGTGGTCCCAGTGCGCCGAATACACGACCGCCTGGTGCTTGAGCTTCGGGTCGGTGCCGGGCACGATGCCGACCACGTTGACGTCGTCCACCTGGCGCACAGCCGATTTCATGACGATTTGCGCGCTCGCCTTCAGGTCGACCGGGCGGAACTCGCGCTTTTCGGCGTCCGCGCGGAGCCGGTCGAGGTCGAAGCCGGCGGCGGCGAACAGTTCGCGCGCCGTATCTTCGTGCAGCCAGCCTTCGACCGGGTTGCCGGCGCCGGCCAGGCGGAAGCGCTCGTGCGAAAAGCCGTTGGCCGGCACGTCCCACGCATACGATGCCGATGGCGTGGTGTGGATCAGCAGCGCCCCGGCCGCCCCGCGCCGCACCGCTTCCTCGAATTTATACAGCCAGCGGCCGTACCAGGTGTAGGCGCGGCCGGAGAAGCGGTTCGGCTCGTTCGCGGTGGGCTGCGGGTCGTTGACCATCATGACGAGGATCTTGCCCTTCACGTCCTGGCCCTTGTAGTCGTCCCAGTTTTCCTCCGGCGCCGACACGCCATAGCCGACGAAGACCAGCGGCGCATCTACCGCCAGCTCCGTCTTGCCGCTCGCCGTGCCGAACACGATGCCCTTGCCGGGCGCGGGGGCGATGCGCTTGCCGCCGGCGTTGAAGGTGGCCAGGCTGCCCGGCAGCTGCTTCGTGCCCTGGATGCGCACCGGCTGGCGGTAACCGCCGCCCGGGATGGGCTGCAAGCCGATCGCCGCGGCCTGGGTTTCCAGGTAGCGCACGGTCAGGGTGCCGCCGCGCTGTCCGGTGCCGCGCCCCTCGAGCAGGTCGTCGGCGAGGAAGGACAGGTGGCCGCGCAATGCCGTTTCGGATACCGCGGGCGCCTCCTGGGCGACAGCGGTGCAGGACAGGCCGAGGGCGGAAGCGGCAGCAAAGGCGGCGGCCGCGAAAGTGGGGCGAAGGCGCATCGGGGCTCCATGAAGGTTGACAATTGCGCACCATGTTACCCTACGGTGACCGATTCGACAGGCCAGGTCAGACCGATGTTCCCTGGCGGTGCAACAGCGCATACTTCACCCCATAAAACAGGACGAACAGGTAGCACGCCGCCGGCACCAGGAACGAGGGCTGCAGGCCGGGGCCATCGGCCACCGCGCCCTGTGCGAAGGGCACGATCGCGCCGCCGACGATGGCCATGCACAGGATGCCCGAGCCCTGGCCGGTGAAGCGGCCCAGGCCGTGCAGCGCCATGCTGAAAATCGTCGGGAACATGATCGAATTGCACAGGCCGACCGCCAGGATCGCCGTCATCGCCACCTTGCCTTCGCCGAAGGTCGCCACCAGCAACAGGGCGATGGCGCCCAGCGCGTTGAAGGCGAGCGTCTTGCCCGGGCTGACGTAACGCATCACCGCAAAGCCGATGAAGCGCCCGATCAACGCGCCGCCCCAGTACAGGCTGACGTACTGCGAAGCGGCCGCATGGGTCAGGCCGGCGATGTGCGGCTCGGCCAGGAAGCTGACCAGGAAGCTGCCGATGCTGACCTCGGCGCCCACATACAGGAAGATGGCCACCGCCCCCAGCACCAGGTGGCGGTGCTGCCAGGCCGAGCCGTGGCTGCCGGCAGTGGCCGCCGCGCCGTCGTCGTGCACGACTTTCGGCAGGCGCGCCAGCGCGAACAGCACGGCCAGGATCGCCAGCGCCGCCGCCAGCGCCAGGTAGGGGCCCTGCACCGCGGCCGCTTCCGTAGCCCGGTGCAGGGCCTGCTCGTCGACCGACATGGCCGCGATCTGGTCGGCGCCCACTGCCGCGGCGGACAGGATCAGCACGCCGCCCAGCGCCGGGCCGACCGTGGTGCCGAGCGCATTGAAGGCCTGGGTCAGCGTCAGCCGGCTCGATGCGGTGCTGGCTGGCCCCAGCACGGTCACATACGGGTTGGCCGCCACCTGCAGGATCGTGATGCCGCTCGCCAGCACGAAAAAGGCGAACAGGAACAGCGCATAGCCGCCCTGCGAGGCCGGATAGAACAGCGCGCAGCCGGCGGCCGCGATCACGAGGCCCGTGACCACGCCCTTCTGGTAGCCGATACGGCGAATCAGCGCGCCGGCCGGCAGCGAGACGATGAAGTAGGCGCCGAAGAAGCAGAACTGCACCAGCATCGCCTGCACGTAGGTCAGCGTGTAGATCGATTTCAGGTGCGGGATCAGGATGTCGTTCAGCGAAGTGAGCAAACCCCACATGAAGAACAGGATGGTGACGATGAGGAGCGGGCCGGTGTTCGACTTCGCAGTCCCGGGAGAGGCTGGCGTGGTGCGGCTTGAGGTGTGTTGCATAAACAATTCCTTGGTATTGATCGGTGGCGCGGCAGTGCCAAAGCATAAAACAGAACAGCGGCAAGCTGTGCGTCAATACTGTTGTTTTGCTTCACCACCCGGGCATGCTACCCTCTTACGCGCGTCCAAAATAGTAACATCACTACATAAGAGAAGAACATTATGCACTCAGCCATGGGAACGACGGAGATCTTCCTGATTGCGATGCTGGTCATTTTTACCCTGCCCTACCTCATCTGGCGCGTCGGGAAAACCGACTACTGGGCGCCGCTGGTGGTGGTGCAGATCATCACCGGCGTGCTGCTGGGGCCGGGCATCCTGGGGCGCGCCTATCCCGACTATTACGCTTTCGTGTTCAACCCGCAGGTGATGGGGGCGCTGAACGGCATCGCCTGGTGGGCGGTGATGATCTTCGTGATGATCGCCGGGATCGAACTCGACCTGAAGAAGGCGTGGGAGCACCGGCGCGAAAGCACGATCACGGCGACGCTGGCCCTTGGCGTGCCGCTGGTGTTCGGCTGCGTGGCCGCCTTCGGCATGCTCGGCTACGCCGGCTGGAAGGGAGCGAATGCCCACAGCTGGCAATTCGTGCTGGGCGTGGGCATGGCCTGCGCCGTCACCGCGCTGCCGATCCTGATCCTGCTGCTCGAAAAACTGGAGATCCTGCGCGAGCCGATCGGCCAGCGCGTGCTGCGCTACGCCAGCCTGGACGACGTCGCCATCTGGGGCGTGCTGGCGCTGATCCTGCTCGACTGGGAACGCGTCGGGCGCCAGCTCGGCTTCATCCTGCTGTTCGGCGTGCTCACCTTCTGCTACCGGCGCCTGATGCAGTGGCTGGAAGAACGCGACCGCTGGTTCGCGGCGCCCATCTGGCTGGCCGCCTGTGCCCTGGCCGCCGACTGGGCCGGGCTGCATTTCATGGTCGGCGCCTTCCTCGCCGGGGCCGTGATGGACGCGCACTGGTTCGACCAGAAAAAACTCGACCTCCTGCGCCAGCACGTGCTGCTGACGATGATGCCGGTCTACTTCCTGAGCACCGGCCTGCGCACCGACTGGGCGGTCGGCGGCACGGCGGTGTTCGTGGCGGCGGCGGTGCTGCTGGCCGCCTCGGTGGCGGGCAAGCTGGCCGGCACCCACCTGGCCGGGCGCATCCTCGGCTGGGGCAAGGGAGAGGCCTCGATCATCGGCTGGCTGCTGCAGACCAAGGCCCTGATCATGATCATTTTCGTCAACATCCTGCTCGACAAGGGCATCGTGACCAACGAGACCTTCACCGCCCTGCTGCTGATGGCGATTGCCAGCACCATGCTGACGGTGCCCGTGGTCTACCCGAAACTGCAGCGCGTGGCGGCGCTGGTGTTCAAGTCGAGCTGACCGCGGCCGGGCTGGCAGAAGCGGGGCTGGCAGGAACGACCATCAGGCCGGCGCGCACCACTGCGCGCCCGAGCGCGGCAAAGCAGTCGGCATCGATCGCCGTGCCCACCGTCTTTTCCATCATCCCGAGCGCCTGCGGCACGGGAATCGCGCCGCGGTAGGGGCGCTCGGCGGTGATGGCATCGAAAATGTCGGCGGTCGTGATGATGCGCGTCTCCAGCGCGATCTGGTCGGCCTTCAGCCCGCGCGGATAGCCGCCGCCATCGAGCCGCTCGTGGTGGGCGCCGGCGATGCGCGCCAGTTCGGCAAAGGCGTCGATGCGCGACAGGATCGATTCGGTGAATTCGGCATGGCGGCGCACCGCGGCCCATTCGTCGCGGTCGAGCGCCCCCGGCTTGTCCAGGACGCTGTTGCTCACGCCAAGCTTGCCCACGTCGTGCAGCATCGCACCGCGGCGCAGCCAGCGGCGCCGCTCCGGGCTCAATTCCAGCTCTTCGGCGATCATGTCGGTGTACAGCGCCACCCGGCTGCTGTGGCCGCTCGTGTACGGGCTTTTCGAGTCGACGACCTGGCCGAAGGCAGTGGCGATGTCATCGAGGTAGTCGTCGTCGATCGGCACCGTATGCTCGCGCGGCTCCATCGCGAACACGGTCTTGTCCATGCCCGGCGCGGACAGGGTCGCCCAGAACGCGTCAAGCTTCGCCACCCGCTCGAAAGCGGCCACCAGGCGCGGATCGAACCAGCTGCCGGAACGCGCACGCACTTCGGCCAGCGCGGCGGCGCGGCCCTGGGCCGTGTGGAAGACGTCGATCACCTGCGCCAGCAGGGCGATGCGCGCGTAGACCGGAATGGCTTCGCCCGCCAGCCCGGCGGGCTTGCCCTTGCCGTTGAAATGCTCGTCGAGGTTGTAGATGCCGCCCGCGACGCGCTCGGGAAAACGCAGCAGGCGCGCGATCTCGGCGCCGCGCTGGCAGCGCGTGGCGATCAGTTCGAGGCCGGTCTCGCGGCCGGTGCGCAGGACGGACAGCAGCGTGCGGAAGCGCTCGGCCAGCCCCGACTTCATGCCGGCATGCTTGAACACGAACGACAACAGCTGCGGCAGGCTGTCGCCGACGGTTTTGATATCGTGCTTGAAGAGGCGGTCGTCGGTCAGGTACAGCTCGCAGATGCGCGCCGCATTGCTGCTGCAGCCGACGTCTTTGAGCAGCAGCACGTAATACAGTTCCCACAGCTGCTCGCTGCTCATGCCGGCATCGCGGCCGATATGCATGCCGATCCAGCAGGACCGTACGCAGTGGCCCGGGGGCTGGCCTTCGGTGAGGTCGAGCGCGTAGCTGAGCGATCCGATCAGTTCGGAAAGCTTGAGACTGCTCGCCTGCACGGCTGCGGCATCGGGTAATCGGTCCATGGTGTCGAAGTTGCCTTATAGAATGTGATGATTCTACGTTGCAATTTAAACTTTCGCTTGCACGCCTGCCAGTTTGTGATGTTCGCCAGTGGAATCGTCATCGTTTTGCGCTCAGGCAACAACTACCCGCTCCGGCGCCACGGCCGCGTGCAAGCGTACCGACCAGGTCACGCCGGCCACCAGCAGGCCGATGGCGACGATTTCCAGCAAGCGCGGCGGCGTTCCGCGGTAGACGAAACCGTACAACATGGCCGCCACCGTCTCGAACAGGATCAGCTGGCCCGTCAGCGTGACCGGCAGGCGGCGGCTGGCGATGTTCCACAAGCCGTTGCCGATCACCGAGGCGCCGAGCGCCAACAGCCCATTGTAGATCCAGAACTGCGTCCAGTCGCGCTCCACTGCCGGGACCGCCTCTGCACCCTGGGTGAACAGCATCGACAGCAGGCCGATCGGCAAGGCGACCAGGCCGCTGGCCAGGCCGTAGAGCGAGGACCATTCGCCGCCGCTGAACTGCGGATTGCCCTTCAGGTAGCGCGCGTTGTCGACCGCATACCAGGTCCAGCACAGCAAGGCGCCAGCCGCGCAGGCCAGCCCGAGCAGGACCGACGCCCCACCGGCGCCGCTCGCCTGCGCATGCGCCAGCGCGTCGACATTGATGCAGCCGATGGCGACGGCGACCACCAGCAGCGGCAGCGCCATCCGGCGCAGCGGCACGGCGCCGTGGTCGCGGCGGCCCAGCAGCGTCACCGCGACGGGAATCAGGCCGATGATGAGCGAGGTCGGCGCCACCCCGGCCAGCTTCACGCCCAGCGCGAGCAGCATGTAGTAGACCAGGTTGCCGCTCAGGGCCTGGCGCAACAAGGCGAGGTAGTCGCGCGGCACCAGGCGGCGCAGCAGCCGCGCCAGCCTGGGCAGTAACAGGGCGAGCGAGATGGCGCCATACGCCATGTAGCGTCCCACAGCCAGCTCGACCGGCGAAAAACCGGGCAGCAGTTCGGGCACGATGAACACCATGCCCCACAGTGCGCCCGCCAGGACGCCACACAACACTCCAGTCAACACGCGCAATCCTTGCAAACGATGCAAAAGGATGATTGTGCCAGAAGGCGATGGCGCGCCAGGAGTGCCGCCAGAATGACGGAGGCGCCGGGGCTACCGGTCGATGGGACCGGCGCGGCGGCGCCATTTTTCACGGTAGAGCAGCTAGCTCTCCGCTCCCTGCATACCCCACGCCATCCAGCGGCCAGAGGGGTCGGTACGACAATGGATTACTTGTCGTTTTTGTGGCTCTGCGAGCCGGCCTTGGCGTGCTGTTCCGGCGTGCCGCCGCGGGTGCTCTGGTTGCCGCCGCCCTGGTCGCCGCCCTGGCCGCCGCTCTGCTGGCTGCCGCCACCGCTGCTCTGGTTGTTGCCGTCGTTCTTGTGGCTCATCGAGCCGGCACGGCGTGCTTCTTCCGAATCGAACTCGTGTGCATTGCCCGATGCGTGAGCCGCACGGCCGCCTTCACTGGCGATTTCGCGCTGACGCTCCGGATCCATCGATGCGAAGCCGCGGTTGCTGGTGTCACCGCTCTGCTTGCTACCCTGGTTTCCACCGTTGCCGCCCTGGTTTCCGCCCTTGTTACCACCTTGATTGTTCGATGCCATTATTGCCTCCTGGTGTCAGGTTAAGTTCCAGCCATTGTTGGCTGAGACAGGTACATCGTAGTCAGCACCGGCCCCACTGACCACCCGATGCGCGCCGTGGGCCGGTAGGACTACGCCTTATGCGGACGTCAGTTGAAGCCGCCACTTACAGGGCAATTCTTATGCGGCGGAAAGCCATGCGAGCCGCATGACATCAGGGCGCCACGTTCGAAGGCCAGGCGCGCGAAACACCGTGGCGCCGCTCCGGGCTGGGGCGCCGGCCGCGCGTGGCGATGTCGCGCAGCAGTCCGGCCAGGTCCTCGCTGTCGATCGGCTTGACGAAGTGGAAGTCGAAACAGGCCTGGGTGGCTGCGGCCCGGTCCTCGGGGCTGCCATAGCCGGTGACGGCGATCAGGACGGCGTCGCGCGTCGCCGGATTGGCGCGCAGGCATTGCGCCAGCGCCAGGCCGTCGATCCCGGGCAAGCCGATTTCGAGCAGGTAGACGTCGGCAGGGTCGGTCGCGGAAACGATCAGCGCCGCCTGCGGCCCGTGTTCGGTCCGTACCCGGTAGCCGCAGGCCTCGATCGTCATCGACAGCATGCGGGCGGCGTCGACCTTGTCGTCGACCACCATCACCTTCAGGGGCGCATCGGCCACCGCCAGGACCGACCGCGTTGGCGTCTGCTGCATCGCTTCGCTGCTGTCGGCAAGCGGCAGCGATACCGTGAAGCGGCTGCCCTGCCCCGGGCCGTCGCTGTGGACCCGGATCGAACCGCCGTGCAGTTCGACCAGCCGCTTGACCACGGCAAGGCCAATGCCGAGCCCGCCCTGGGTGCGGTCGGAACCGCGCTCGGCCTGGGCGAACAGCTCAAAGGCGCGCGTAATCAATTCCTCGCTCATGCCGATGCCGTTGTCGCTCACGCTCACCAGCGCGCAGGACCCTTCGATGCCGGTCTCGACGTCGATGCGCCCGCCGGGCGGCGTATATTTCACTGCATTGTTCAGCAGGTTGGCGAGCACCTGGATCAGGCGCTTGGCGTCGCCGCGCACGGCCAGCGGCTGCGCTTGCGGGGGCACCTCGAGCTGGTGGCGGCGCGCCTGCAGCAGCGGCGTCACCTGCTCCACGGCCTGCGCCAGGATCTCGCGCAGGTCGATGCGCTGCTGGTCGATCACCACCAGCCCGCGTGTGACGCGCGAGACGTCGAGCAGGTCGTCCACCAGGCTGGTCAGGTGCTTTACCTGGCGCAGGATCACGGCGCCGGTGCGTTTCACGCGCTCCACGTCGACGCTCGCGTGGCCCAGCAGTTCGGCCGCGACCATGATCGGCGCCAGCGGGTTGCGCAACTCGTGCGCGAGCGTCGCCAGGAACTCGTCCTTGCGGCGGTCGGCCTCGCGCAGGGCGTCCTCGGCCTTCAGGCGTTCGCTCATGTCGAGCAAGACCACGACGGCCGCCAGCACCTCGCCGTCGCGGTCGCGGATGGGTGCGGCCGAACAGACGACGACGCGGCGCTGGCACGGCTCGTCGAAGGTTTCGATCTCGATCAGCTGGTGCGCCTGCGTGGTGCCGCGCAGCGCCTGTGCCAGCGGCCACTCGCCAGGCGCGACCGGCTGGCCGTGGCGCTCCGAGCCGTCGGCCCACCAGCCGCGCCACTCGGAGAAATCGATGGGCACATCCTTGGGCAGCGAACTGCGGCACCACAAGGCGGCGTGGGCGGCGTTCGATTCGAGCACGTCGCCATTGCTGGCAACCATCGTAATGCCGACCGGCGCGGCCTCGAGCACGCCTTTCAGCCGGGCGCGGCCCGCCTCGGCCTGCTGCGCCGCATCGAGCGCCTCGCGCCGGCTCAGGTGCGCGGCGTCCTCCGCCCGCTTTTGTCCGGTGACCTCGATGGTGACGAAATAAATGCAGAGCAGCTCCCCTTGCGCGTCGAAGACCGGGGTATTCACGACATTCCAGAACCGTTCGACAAACACGTCCGCGCCATCTTCCCCAACCGTGCGGATCGGGTAGCGCTGGGTCGGCATCGTCTGCGCCTGGCCGGTCTCGATGGCGCGCGCCAGCGACCTGCCGAGCGCGGCCACGCCGGTATTGTCCGGATCGTCCGGGTCTTCGGGGAGCGCGGCGAACAGGCGCTGGCCGACCAGCTGCGCGCGGGTACGCGCAATGTTGCGCAGGAAGGCGTCGTTGACGTCGAGGATGACCGGATCGTCGCTCGGCGAGAAGATGCAGGCGCAGATCGGGGAACCGGCGAAAATCGATTGGTAAACAGATTGAAAAGCAGATTGAAAAACAGATGGGTCCAGCATATGGGGCTTTCGGATGGGCAGGCTAGTTGTCAGGCTAACCCACCCATCCCGCCGCGCCCGTGCGGTGCTTAACGATCAGTCACAAATGTCTGGCCCGGCGCGCCGCCATCAGCCCGGCCATGCACAGCGTCGGCAACATCAATGCCAGCGTCGACGGTTCCGGCACCTCGGCGCTGATGACGAAGGTGTCGCCCGCGTCCAGGCCGCGCGTATCAAGCAACCAGTTCGATGCGCCATCCATGCCGAGCGGGTCACCGAAGTGGAACTCCGCCCATTCCGGGCTGGCGAAGGCAATGCTGGCATAGCCCGCGCCATGTTTGAGCTCGCCGAGCGTACCGAAAGTCGGCGTGACGCTGCCCGGTACGGCGAACGAAATGCCGTTCAGGCTGAGCGGCCCGAACAGGTCCTCTTCCTCGATCGCGAAACGCAGCGTGGTGGCGTTGAAGTTTTCCAGGTCGAGGTCGAACGACACCGTGCCCTGGGCGCTGTAGTCGGTGACCGCGTTGGCCGGCGAACCGCCCGTGGCAAGGAGGACGGCAGCGTTGGCCGGGTTGGCCGAGGCGGCCAGCGCCAGCGCCAGCGCGGCAGCGAAGGCTGCGGCAAATTGTTTGATGCGAATGTGTTTCCCCTGTTGTGTTTTGTGCGTTGTTTCGTGGACTACAGCGGGCCCCTGGCCCAGGGACCGGCGATCGCGAAGGTGACGCCGGGCGTCTGGATGTTGACGAACAGGTAGCGGCCGGTCGGATCGAAGCAGGCGCCGGCGAATTCGTTGGCGCGGCGGTCGCCCGCCAGGCTGGCCAGCTTGCCCGCGCCCTGCAGCTGGGCCTCGGTCAGCACGATGTTGTTCTTGGCGAAGATGTAGGCATCGCCATCGTCCGTGATGCCCATCAGGCGCTGGCCGAAACCGAACCGGTCGGTCGCGGCGGTCGAGGCATCTTCGCAGATGAGGATCGCGTTGCGCGGGCTGACCGTCAGGTTGTCGCCCATGTTGCCGACCAGCTGGCTCGGGCTCGAATAGATGCAAGTGAGCACTTGCGTCGCCAGGTCGAGTTCCCAGATCGCACCGCGCGACACGGCGCCGCCCGCGGTGTCCATCACGTACATCTTGCCCTGCGCATACCAGATGCCTTCGCCGCGATTCATGCGCAGCGCACCCTGGATCCAACCCTGCACGAAGGGGCCGGCCGCATTCGTGATCGTGATGCCGCCCGGCCCGGTGGCGTTGCCGCGGTTCTGGTCCGGATTGGCGACGTTCACCCATTCCAGCTCGTAAGTCGCGTTGATCGGCGCGGTGCCGAGGTTGACGTTGGCCAGGCCCTTGACCCTGGCCATCTGCAGCACGCCGCCCATCGCCAGCGAGCCCGGCGCACCGTTCTTCACATCCGGCACATACCGGTAAAAGCCCGACTTGCCGGACAAGTCTTCGGTCTGATAGACGTTGCCGGTCGCCGGGTCGACGGCCGCGGCTTCGTGCCCGAAGCGACCCATGCCGATGATCGGCAGGCCGGTGGTGCGCGCCGGGTCGGCCGTCACTTCGAATACATAGCCATGCTTGCGGCCCGAGGCGCTGACGGCGTCGGAGCTGACTTCCTCGCAGGTCAGCCAGGTGCCCCAGGGCGTGATGCCGCCGGCACAATTGGCCTGGGTGCCGCCCAGGCTCGGGGTCATGCTGACCCAGTTGCCGTCGCGGAAAATCAGGTTGGTGGTGCCGCCGCCGAAGCGCTTGCTTGATCCCACGGCATTCGCGCCCGCATCGTAGACAGCCGGCGCATTGATGAAATTGGCGGCCGAGGTGGCGCCGATTTCGTGATTCCGCACCAGCACCAGCTCGCTGCTGCGGCCGACCTTGCGCGACACGATGACACCCATGCCGTCATGGCCACCCGGACACGGCTTACCGTCCGTCATGGTATCGCCGCGCCAGCCGAAGCTTTTATAAGTAAAGCCCGGCGGCAATTGCAACAGCGGGAGGCCGGTGCTCATGTCCTTGACCGGACGGATCGGGCCGTAGGGGCTGTCGACCAGCGCGGTCGAGCCGTCGGCAGCCCGGATCTGCTGCGTCTGCATCGCAATGAAGGCGCCGACGAACGGCAGTGCGGAAGCGCCAGCCACGCCCTTGAGCAGGTTGCGCCGCGATGGCGAGATGGTCTTGTCTGTCATGCTGAGCATTCTCCGAAAGTTCAGTCGAACCGGGTCGATCCGGCGACGGGATTTGGGCGACCGGCGATTGCCTGCTGCCGGCCTCGCCGCGCCGGTGCAGCGCGGATGAGCCCATCACAACACCAAAAAGCTACCGTTCGATGACAGCAGAATGACAAGATTAGCTATTTGGCTGGCGGTGCGGGGCGTGTCGATGGGCGTGCCGGGGGGCGCGCTTTATGTTTGGCGCTGGCCCCGGCTGGCAGGAGGTGGCGGGATTGTGCTTGAACTGACGAGAATTGTTGCTATAATAGGCGGCTTCGTGAAAGCGAAGCATGCAGGAGAGATGGATGAGTGGTTTAAGTCGCACGCCTGGAAAGCGTGTGTAGGTTCATAGCCTACCGGGGGTTCGAATCCCCCTCTCTCCGCCAGGACAACAATGGAAAAAAGCCACTCTCGAGTGGCTTTTTTTTATTGTTTCCTGGCGGAGAGAAGCAGAGCCCTGCGGGCTCTGCGGGGGGGATTCGAAAGCCGTCGCCCTGCAGGGCGCGGCGGGGTCGCGGAACGTGACCGAATCCCCCTCTCT
>JAQGLR010000180.1 GCA_028292765.1 Massilia sp.
AAGGCAAGCGCCTGCCGCGCGTGGACCGGGTGGAAGTCAAGATTGCCGAGGAATTCCAGGGCCGCATGCTGGGTTTCCTGAACAGTGAATATGACTACCTCGAGCAGGTGCCCGAATCGATGACCGACATGGTGATCCGCGCCGGTCAACTGAAACCCGAATTGCGCGCGCGCGGCATGCGCCTGTCGCGCTTTCCGGTGCTGCAGACCTATTACATGTGGATGAACATGAATGACCCCGTGGTCGGCGGCTATACCAGGGAGCGGATCGCCCTGCGCCGCGCGATTGCGCTGGCCTACAACAATCTGGAGGACATCGCCTTACTGAAACGCGGCTTTGCCATCAAGGCCGAGTCGCCGCTGCCGCCGAACGTGCTCGGCTACGATCCGAACTATCGCAGCCCGGTGCCGTATGACCCGGCGCTGGCGAACGCCTTGCTCGACCGCCACGGTTACGGGAAACGCGACGCGGAAGGATTCCGCCGCGCACCCGATGGCAAGCCGCTGGTGCTGACCATGCACAGCGAGGCCACCGTGGGCGGGCGCCTGCGCGACGAGCTGTGGAGAAAATGCCTGAACTCGATCGGCCTGCGCGTCGTGTTCAGGTCGGACAAGAAAACCGAAATCATCAAGGCTTCGCGCCTGGGCAAGGTGACGATGTTCGAGAGTAACTGGATCGCCGACTTCCCCGACGGCGAGAATTTTTATCAATTGCTCTACGGTCCGAACGCGGGCCGCGCCAACTATGCGCGCTTTAACTTGCCTGCCTATAACGAGCGCTACGAAGCGGCGCGGCTCCTGGGCGATGGTCCCGCAAGGCAGAAGCTGTATGTCGAGATGAACCAGCTGATCCATGCCTATAACCCCTGGGTGCCCTTGACCCATGCGGTATCGGCCGATATCCGCCACCCGTGGCTGAAACACTACAAGCGCCACCCGGTGGAATTCACGTCCTGGCGATATCTGGACATTGATGTTGCGGAAAGGGCACGTTTAGCCCGGCAGCGCAACTAGATCCGTCAATTTTCCATATGTAAATATTCCGGGAAGTTATACTTCCCGCCGGTTAATTCATTGGATGCCGCCACATGCCGGGCGTACTCTCGGAACAAACCTTACCGTAATGTAATGACGTTACTGCGAAAAAAGCGACGCATTGCCGCACTTATCAAAGATCGCCCGATACCCCCTAGGAGAGACGCGTGAAGTTAAAGAAGCTAGCACATCTGATTGCCCTGATCGGGGCCGTGAGCCCGGCGGTTGCGCAGGAATTGCAACAAAACACCCCGATGGCACGCGTCGAAGTCACCGGTAGCAGCATCAAGCGCGTGGCCAAGGAAGGCGCCTTGCCGGTCCAGGTCATCACCTTCGATGTGCTGCAGAAGCAGGGCATCACGTCGGCCGAGCAACTGTTGAGCGTCATTTCCGCGAACGGTACCGGCGCCGACAACCCGACCTCGGGCAACAACGTGTTCGGCGCCGACGCCGACCGCGTCAGCGGTGGCGCTTCGTTCGCCTCGCTGCGCGGCCTCGGCCCGAACAGCACGCTGGTGCTGATCAATGGGCGGCGCGCGCCGACCCACGGCAGGAGCGGCAAGGCGGTCGACCTGAACTCGATTCCGATGGCGGCGATTGCCCGCATCGAAATCCTGAAGGATGGCGCTTCGGCGATCTACGGCACCGATGCGATCGGCGGCGTGATGAACATCATCCTGAAGTCCGACTACGAAGGCGCCGAAGCCTCGGCCTACACCAACATCACCGAAGCCGGCGGCGGCAACATCCACCGCGGTTCGATCATCGCCGGCACCGGCAACCTCGAAGAAGACGGCTTCAACGTGATGGCGACCGCCGCCTTCACCAAGAACGAGCAACTGTTGTCGAAGCAGCGCGCTTTCGCCAACGGCTTCCAGCCGCAGCGGGGCCTGGCGCCCGACACCACCGGCACCCCGTTCGCGAACCAGCTGACCGGCGCCGGCACCGCGCTCGGCACCGGTTTCAAGATGCCGAACGACGCCAACACCTACCTGCAGGCCAACCCGCTGAGCTTCCAGGGCAAGTGCGACACGGTCGAAGGCATGTCGCAGTACCAGGTCGCGCTGTGGAAGGACGTGACCTCGCCGCTGCGCTCGACCTATTCGTGCGCCTATGACTACGGCGCCGACTACGTGATGCAGTCGCCGTCCGAGCAGGCCAACCTGCTGCTGCGCGGAACCTACAAGCTGGCCCCGGATCACAAGATGTTCGTCGAAGCGATCGGTTCGCGTTCGCAAGTCGTGTCGATCCTGACACCGGCCCAGATTTCGACCTCGCTGGCCAACCGCAACGCTTATCCGGTCGGCGGCCCGTACTACCAGGATCTGTCGGCCTTTATCCCGACCTACAACCGCAACCTGCCGATCATCTACAAGTGGCGCGCCACCCCGCTGGGTAACCGCACCCAGGAAAACACCACCGAAAGCGCGCGCGTGCTGGTCGGCTTCGAAGGCACGGTCAAGAACTGGGACTACAAGTTCGGCCTGTCGAAAGCGCAGAGCACCACCCGCATGGAGCTGCTCGACGGCTACGCCTACACGACCGACTTCTACAATGTTCTCGGCAGCGGCATCGTCAACCCATGGTCGCTCGACGGCAGCCAGACCCAGGCGGCGATCGACGCGATCGAGCGCACCAAGTACCGCGGCGCCTTCCAGACCGGCAAGACGACGATGGCCCAGATCGACGGCACCATTTCGGGCGAGCTGTTCCAGCTGCCGGCAGGTAGCGTGGCGATGGCGGCCGGCTTCGATCTGCGCCGCGAGAGCTACCACTACACCCAGGATGTGGCGGCCGAACCGATCCTGCTGTCCCCGGGCAATGCCAACCTGCCGAAGGCCTCGCGCGACATCAGGGCGCTGTTTGCCGAGCTGATCGTTCCGGTCACGAAAGACCTGGAACTGCAACTGGCCGTGCGCCGCGACGACTACAGCGTGATCGGCGCGACCACCAATCCGAAAGTGGCCTTCCGCTACCAGCCGGCGAACTGGCTGCTATTCCGCGGTTCGGCCAACAAGGGCTTCCTGGCGCCGAGCTTCACCCAGCTCTACACCGGCTCGCTCGATGGCGAACTGGCCAGCGGCGTGACCGACCTCGTCGGCTGCGCCCAGAATCCGGGCAATCCGCTCTTCTGCGCGCCGGCGCGCTTCGATTTCAAATCGGGCGGCAACCAGAACCTGAAGCCGGAAACCTCGAAACAGGGCACGCTGGGCATCGTCGTCGAGCCGTTCAAGGGCTTCTCGGCATCGCTCGACTGGTGGGCGATCAACATGAAGGACCGCATCCTGAACCGCAGCGCGACCATCGTGCTGCAGAATCCGGTCGCACTGTCGGGCAACATCATCCGCGCTGCGGACGGCACCATCGATTACGTCCAGGCCGGCTGGATCAACGCGTCCGGCGCCAAGACCCGCGGCATCGACCTCGGCCTGCGCGGCGACGGCAAGTTCGATGGCGGCTGGAAGTGGAATGCCAGCCTCGATGGCACCTGGACCAGCAGCTTCAAGTTCGCCGAGATCGAAGGCCAGCCGTACAAGGAATACGTCGGCCTGTTCTTCACGCGCGACCTCTACCTGCGCTGGAAACATGCGGCGACGTTCAGCGTGAGCCGTGGCGACTGGAACGTTTTGGCGAGCAATAACTTTGCGTCGGGCTACAAGGATCAACTGCCTAACGCCGGCCGCAGCGCGGCGCCGGCGGGCTTCGATCCGGACGTCTCGAGCTACACCCGCTTCGGCCTGGCGACGACGTACAAGGGCTTCAAGAACACCTCGATCACGTTCGGTATCCAGAACCTGTTCGACCGTGACCCGCCATTCACCGCGCACAACGTCGATGATGTCGTCGGTGCCGGCTGGGATCCGCGTGTTGCCGACCCGCGCGGCCGCGCCTATACCCTGAACCTCACGTACAAGTTCTTCTGATTGTTCGTATGGCTGGAATGATGGCCCGTGCCACAGGAAGCACTTCGGTGCTTCCCGCGGCACGGGCTGTTTTTTTTATTCCATCGCGCCAGGCGCCGCATGAGCATTGACCGTCGTGCCTTTACGGCGTGGCTGGCCGCGGCGACCCTGCTTCCCGTGGCGGCGCATGCTGCCGGGCGCCCGCCGCGCAGGCGCGCTTCTTCCCATCGCATGAAACCCGCAGTTAAACTTCCCCTCTTGAAACCCCCGCGCCTGCGCCAGGGCGATACGGTCGCCCTGATCGCCCCGGGCGGTTACGCCACCGAAAAATCGATTGTCAAGGCCCGCGCGAACATCGAAAAGCTGGGCTTCCGGGTGCGCGAGGGCGCCTTCCTGCGCGAAGTGAACGGCAACTATGCCGGCACCGCGCATCAGCGCCTGCTCGACCTGCACGCGGCCTTCGCCGACCCGGAAATCAGGATGATCTGGCCGATCCGCGGCGGTTCCGGCTGCATTTCCCTGCTGGCGCACCTCGATTTCGCCCTGATCCGCGCCAACCCGAAGATCTTGTTGGGCTATTCCGACATCACGGCCCTGCATCTGGCCATCTACAAGCACGCGCGACTGGTGAGCTTCCACGGCCCGGTGGCCTCGTCGACGCTGACCGATTATGCGATCGAGCAGATGATGGCGGTGCTGGGCGCTCCGCAGCCGCGCTACACGATTCCGATGGCGCCGGAAAACAGCCGGCGTGCGCTGCTCGAGCCGGAGTTTGCCATCCGCACC
>JAQGLR010000230.1 GCA_028292765.1 Massilia sp.
GCCAGGCCCAGGAACGAACCGGCGCGCGCGCGCGTGGCGCGGTACTCCGGCAGGTAACGCCCCGCCTGCCGCATCAGCCACACCGGTGTGTACTCGGTCGGCTGGCGCAGCAGCGCGCGCAGGAAGGTATCGTTCTTGAGCGGGGCAAATTGTGGCATGGCTGACAATAATTGGCTGCGGAGGACGGCTATTATCGCATCCTCCGGACCCGCCGGGCACTGGCGAAGCTTTACGCGCTAAGTGAGCACATCGGCCCAGATCTGCTGCGCCCATGCATCGGCATCGACGCCTTCCTGCGTTGATGGATGGTCCGACAGGATACCGCCACCGTCAGCTTGCATGCTCTTTTTTGCCGCATCGTAGCGGTATAGCGTCGATATGCGCATCGCCTGCTTGTCGTCGATAAAGCTGTAGCAGGTATTGGCATAGGCCGGGAACGGGTCGGGCGCTTGTCCCAGCATCAGGTCGACGATGGCACGCGCGCATATCTTCGCCTGCGCATTGGCCATATGTGCCGATTTGGGCAAGCCGGATTCGATCGCATCGCCAATCACATGAACATGATGCAAGACCTTCGATTCATAGCTGACGAAGTCGACTTCGCACCAGCGCCGCTCGACATTGGCCAGGCCGCAATCCTGAGCAATCCGGCCCGCCCGCTGGGGTGGAATGATGTTCAGCACATCCGATTTGACCGTATCGAACGCGGTCTTGACGGTCTTCGTCGCCAATTCGACTTCCTGCAACTCGCTGCCGGGCACGTACTCGATCATGCCCGGATACAGATCGCGCCATGCCCGTTCAAACAGGGCGCGTTTCGACGTAATCACGGGATTGGCATCGAGCACGATGATTTTGGAGCGGGGTTTGTGCGTTTTCAGGTAAAACGCGACCTGGCAGGCGCGCTCATAGGGCGCGGGCGGACAACGATAAGGCTGCGGTGGCACCACGATCGTGAAGACGCCGCCATTGCGCATCGCCTCCAGCTGCTGGTGCAGAATGCGCGTTTGCGGCCCCGCTTTCCACGCATGGGGAATCCGTTGCTGCGCGCCGGCGAGCATCGGAAAGGCATCGAAAATGAAGTCGATGCCGGGGGCGACGATCAACCGGTCATACGCCAGTTTTTTACCTGCCATCACGATGTGCGACTTGTCTGCATCAATCGACGTCACGCTGCCGCGCATGAATTTGACGCCATGGTTTTGCCGCAGCAAATCGTAGCCGAAAGTGAGTTGCTCGATCGTTTTTTGGCCGCCCAGCACGCGGTTGCTGACCGGGCAAGAAATAAAATCGGCGTTCTGGTCGACAAGGATGACGTCGATGCGCCCCCCGCTGAGTAATCTCACATACTTGGCCGCCGTCGCGCCGCCATAACCGGCGCCGACGACGACGACACGCCCCAGGGTGCGCAAGGGGGCATGGCGCGCATGACGGGGTTTGCCGAATGCCGCGGCCATGGAGACCCAAGCCGATCCGGCCAGCGCCAATTGGAGAAAATCGCGCCTGCGCATCGCCTCACTCCCATTCCAGGGCCGGGTAGATCAAGTTGACATTGCGCCGGTTGACGACATCAAAGAGTTGCCAACGCGCTCGTTCGGAGGCGGCCGCCGTTGCCATCGTGTCGGTCATGCCGGAGCCGTGCCGAATGCTGGTTCGCACGTCTTGCAGCAGGGTCGCCAGGTAGGCGCGCTGCCTGGCCAGCGCCTGGTTTTTATCGCGGGTAACCGGGCCGTGTCCGGGGATGGTCGCGACCGCCTTCAGGTTTTTTAATGCGTCGATGGCAGCGAGCCAACCTTGCACATCGCCATCAATGGAGGGCGTGCGCTCGATGAAGAGCAAATCGCCCGTCCACAGCGTGCCGGTGGTGACATCGAAGATGGTCAGATCATTGTTCGTATGCGCTTTCGGCCAGGCTGTCAATTCCAGCTTTCGATGGCCGAGATCGAGGGTCAGACGATGCCGGACGGTCTGGCGTGGTGCGATCAGCGTGCTTTTTTCAGCCGCGCTGCCCAATTGTTTTTTCAGATTGCGCAGATAGGCGTCGCTGCGCGAGGCCATCGCCAGCGGCAGCATGGCATGGCCGATCAATTGCGGCTGCGCCTCAGCCCTGGCAGGATCGGCATCGATCAACGCGGCATCGATAAAGGCGGCGTTGCCGAATACGTGGTCGGGATGGCCATGCGTATTGATCACATAGCGAATGGGCAGCCGGGTGATCCGGCGCAGCGCTTCTTTCAAGGCCATGCCGACGGCGTAGGAGCCGCCCGTATCGATCACCGCGACCGCCTCGGTGCCGATCACAAAGCCGATGTTGGCGATATCGCCATCGTAACCGTCCTCGAAATCCTTGTGCTGCCCGATGTGCACATACACGCCCGGCGCGACCTGATCGACGTGCAGGGGCGCCGCGCCGACGTGCGCGGCAGCGGCGGCGGCCAGCAGCCAGGCCACGCGCAGCAAGTTCCCCATCTAGCCCCCGACGTCGAGCGATTGGCGGAAGGTGGCGCCTTCATTGTCGCGTATGACGACTTGCAGGGCGCCGGGCTGGTCGGCGACGAAGCCGAACTGAATGGAAGGATTTTCGCTGATGCCGATAGACGTGTCCGCCTTCATGACCGGTTTGCCGTTATAGGTGACGTCGATCTTGTCGATGAACCAGGCCGGCCGGAATCCATTCGTGGACAGGTCGCGCTGCAGACCGGTGTACATCGGATGCCTGATCAACAGCCTGGCCTTGTTGACGTCGCCGCGTTTGAATGGCGCGTCCAGCGCGATTTTCATTTTCCCTGCCGCCGCCATCGTTGCCGCGTTGTCACCGAGTGCCGGGCCGCCGCAACCGCCGGACGCTCTCACGGTAATGGCATTCACATACAATCTGCCATCGTTCGATTCGGCAACGACGTGCACCGGGGACTCGGAGTCAAAGCGGATTCTGGTGGAAATTTCCGCCTTTCCGCTCTGCGGATTAAAGTGAAAAACCGCCGTCAAGGGCACCGGATTGGCATCGACGAACACGGTGACCGATTTGATGTACTGTTTTGCAGTCATCGGATGATCGATGCTGAAAGCGAAAGGAACCTGGTCGCCGCTGGCCGCGCGCGCGGGCGCAGTCAGGCGGACGAAAGGCGCAGCTTCCAGTTTCTTGCCGGGGAAGTGAGACTCTTGCAATGCCGCCCAGGGTGCATCTGCCTCCTGGGCCGACGATTGCAGCGGGCAGGCTGACAAAGCCAGCATTGCCAGGCTATAGAAAAAATACGAACACCGCGCGCCCTGCAGACGATTTTTCATCAAATCAACCTTTATCCATGTGGATACACGATGTCATTTCCGAAACTAGCGCCCTGTTCTACCGTCAAGCAGCGTGAACACACCGCATCGGGCGTCGCCGACAAGACGACTATACCCCATGAAATCTGTTGTATGAATCGTATTTTAGGGAGCCACAAAAATTCCTTGGGCATTAACGGTATGTCAATTTTCTTCAGGAATGCGTCAACGCCTCGATCAGGCAAGCGGAACTATTTGCTGCTGCCCTTCCATCCGATACTTGCGCGAAGCGCTGTCGATGCCAAACAAAAAGGGGAATGCGACCAGTGCGATGCCAGGCCCTGCCCGCTTACTTGCCGATCAGGACAGGCTCGTCAAAGCCCAGTTCCTTCATCCTTGGCAGCTGCGTTTTCGCATCGCCGACCACCAGCCAGACCATTTTCGAAGGATCCAGATACTTTTGCGACAAGGCCTGGACTTGCGGCAGCGTCATCGCCTTGACGATCTGTTCGCGTTCCTTGACGTAGTCGGCGCGCCAGCCGTACTTGCTGATATTGTCGAGCATGCCCAGTTTCGCCGTGGACGTCTCGAAAGCGCGTGCATTGCTCTTGACGAGGAAGTTCCTGGTCGTTTCCAGGTCGGCCGCCGAGTAGGTCGTAGCGTAGTCCTGCAGGATCTGTTTCACCAGTTGGGTGGACTCGAGGGTGACGTTGCTGCGCACGCCGCTGGCGATGGCGAATGGCCCGGCGCTCTTGCTGCCGGAGAAATTCGAATTGATGCCGTAGGTGTAGCCTTTACCTTCACGCAATTGCTGGGTCAAGCGCGAAGCGAAGCCGCCGCCACCCAGGATGTAGTTGGTCACCGTAGCCGGGTAATAGTCCGGATCGGTGACCGCCAGCGCACGATAGCCAACCTGCAATACCGATTGCTTCGCATCCGGCACGTCGACAAAATAGACTTTGGCAGGCGCCTGGGCGGTGGTCGCCGCCGGGGCCGGCAGCGTGACGGCCTTCGCCTTCCACTCGCGATTGAGCCCGGCCAGCGAACGCGCGACGGCGGCTTTCGGCAGGGGGCCGATCAGGTGCATGCGGGCGTTTGAGGGCGACAGGTTGGCACGGTAATAGGCCTTCAAGTCGTCGATGCTGATCGCATTCACGGTATCAAACGTGCCAAGGATGTTGCGCGAACGGGGATCGTCTTTTGCATAGATCAGCTTGTTGAAATTGATGCTGGCCAGCGCGTTCGGATCGGCGTCCTGCTGGCGAATCTGGCTCAGCACGCTTTGTTTGATGAGGGCGAATTCCTTCTCGTCCCAGCGCGGCTGCAACAGGATTTCCTGGACCAGGTCCAGGGTCGCGCGGTAATTGCGCGCCAGGGTCGTCACGCTGATGCGTACATCCTCGCTACGGGCTGACACATTGATCGTCGCGCCCAGTTGCTGGATCGCTTCTTCCAGCTCCTGCGGGGTTTTCCTGGCGGTTCCCTGGGTCATCATGCGCGCCATCAGGTTGGCCACGCCCACCTTGTCGAGCTTGTCGAGCAGCAGGCCGCCATCGATCGCGATATCGAACTGCACCAGTGGCACTTCCTTGTTCTCGATGCCAAGCACGCGCATGCCATTGGCCAGCGTGGTGTCCCACACCTGCGGCACCTTCAGGGCGGGCGTCGCCCCGTAAGCGGGTTCCTTGCTGCGATCGAAGCTGGACGCGGTCCGGGTATAGGCCGCATCCGCACTGGCATCGACCGCCTTCTCCGCCCCTTGCACCACTTTCTCTTCGACGACTTCGGCCTTGGCCGAGCCGCTCAGGGCCAGCGACAACTTGCCTTTCGGGACGAAGCTGGTCGCGACATAGGGTTTGCCCTTGATATAGGTGTCATACACGCGCCGCACGTCGGCAGGGGTGACCGCCAGCGTCTTCTTGACGCCCTCCGCGACATAGCCCGGATTGCCGGTCAAATAGTTGTATTCAGCAAGCAGCGCCGATTTGCCGAGTACGCTGGAAACCGCGTTGTAGAAGCGGGTCTCGAGGCCGGCCTTGATCCGGTTCAGGTCTTTTTCGGAGATACCTTCTTTTTCGAACTTGAGAAAGGCCTTGTCGACCTCGGCGGCCACTGCATCGAGGGGTTTTCCTTCGAATGCACGGATGCGCAGCATGAACTGGCCCGCCAGTTCGGATGTCTGGTTGCCGATCTGGACGTTCGGCGCCAGCTTGCTGTCTTCCACCAGGACCTTGTAGAACGGCGCGCGCTTCGTCTGGGACAGGTATTCGGCCAGCACTTCGAGCGCATACGCGTCCGCATGCAAGTCCTCGACCGTAGGCCAGGCCATATTCAGTTCAGGCAACTTCGCGAAATTGTCTTCGTGGACCAGTTTTACGGTTTGCTCCACCACGCCGGGGCGCTTGGCCATCGGTTTGATGGATTCGCCGCGCTTGATCTCGGAAAAATACTTCTCGACCCACTTGCGTGCCTGGACCGGATCGAAGTCCCCGGCCAGCACCAGGGTGACGTTGTTCGGCACGTACCACAGGCGGAAGAATTCCTTGACGTCGTCGAGCTGCGCATTCTGCAGGTCTTCCAGCGAACCGATGACCTGCCAGTTGTACGGATGGTCCGCCGGGTACAGGGCCTTGTTGATGACGTAACGGGTGTGGCCGTAGGGCGCGTTGTCCACGCCCTGGCGTTTCTCGTTCTTGACGACCTGTTTTTCTTTGGCCAGTACCGGATCGGTGACGGTGTTGATGAACCAGCCGAGTTTGTCCGCTTCGGCCCAGATCATTTTTTCGAGCGCGTCCTTGGGGACCGTCTGCAAATAATTGGTGCGGTCCTGCGAGGTCGAGCCGTTGGCGCCGGAGCCGCCGATGCGCGCGCTCATCTTGTCGAGGCCGCCCTTGCCGAGGTTTTCCGATTCCAGGAACAGCAGGTGTTCGAACAGGTGGGCAAAGCCCGTGCGCCCGGCTTTCTCGCGGGCCGACCCCACGTGTGCCGTCAGGTTGACGGCAACGACCGGATCGGAGCGGTCGATGTGGAAGATCACCTCGAGTCCATTCGGCAGCGTGAACTTCTGGAAGTCCACTTTCAGCGCCGCCCTGGGCGCCGCTGCTTTCGGTGTCGCGGCGTGTGCCGGCAAGGTCGACGTAAAAGCCGACGTAAAACATGCGGCCAGCAAGAGGGACGAGGGAGAAATCTTCATGCAATCAGATCCTGACAATGGAACGAACAGTCGGTGCGACACACCTGGGCTGCTGGATAGTATTGCAATTTCCTGATTGCTACAACGGCAAAGCCAGAGGGCTTTCTTTTATGTCTTGGAGCATGATGGCCAACAGGTCGAACCGGCGCTGACAGAACCTGACAGGATGCACTGCTCACGTGCTCGCTGAACAGCGTCTAATCCAGCGTCGGGTAACGTATCTGATCCAATCCATCGCCGCTATTTCAAGTCGACGGACAATGTCACCTTCGCTCCAGCCAGTACCAGAAGTGCCATCAGTTTACCTTTAGTAAGGTCCCGCTGGGTGGAGACGCACGTGTGCATCCCGGCTGGCAGGCCGGCGAGTGCGCGGATGATCAGTAATCGCCATTGTCTTTCGGCGGCCCGTGGCTAGTATGGGTAGATGGTCCGCCGCGGACATGGGCTTCCGCGGCGGATATAGGGTCCCGCGGGCGCTGCCCGCAGGTCTCACCGACAAACTGCCAGAATGCAGCGCTGCTCCCTGCCAGGTGGGCGGGCTATATCCTGACGGATTACAGGAGTAGGCCATGAAAGCTGTCGTCTATCGGGGTCCCCACCAGGTAGCGGTCGAAGACGTGCCGGATCCCAAGATCGAACGTCCAACGGACGCCATCGTCAAGATTACCTCCACCAATATCTGCGGCTCCAACCTGCACATGTACGAGGGCCGGACCGATTTCGAGCAGGGCCGCGTCTTCGGCCACGAAAACCTTGGCGTGGTCCAGGAAGTGGGACCGGCGGTCGAGCGGCTCAAGCCCGGAGACTGGGTTTGCCTGCCGTTCAATATCAGCTGCGGCCACTGCAGGAACTGCGAACGCGGCCTGACCGCCTACTGCCTGAGAGCAAACGAGCC
>JAQGLR010000254.1 GCA_028292765.1 Massilia sp.
AGCGTGCCGCCGGCGCCTGCCCAGCCGGCATCCCCCGCCGTGCCCCCGACGCCGCCGGCGCCGGCCACGCCGCCGCCGGTGCCGGCTGTAGCGAGCCCACAATGAACAGGCGCACAATGACGGTCGCAGTCGTCCCGGTTTCCCTGTATCCTTCGGCCCACCCGTGCCTTGCGCGAGTGTCTCGTTGAAGGATTGAGCAATGCGCCTGCGCCACATCGAAGTTTTCCACGCAATCATGCAAGTCGGCACCATCAGCGGTGCCGCCCAGGTTCTCCACATTTCGCAGCCGGCAGTGACGAAAGTGCTGCAGCACGCCGAACTGCAACTGGGCATGCCGCTGTTCGAGCGCGTGCGCGGCAAGCTCTATCCGAAGCCGGAAGCGCACCGCCTGTTCGCCGAAACCGAAAAGCTCAACCGCGACCTGCAGGGCATCCGCCGCCTCGCCGCCAGCTTGAAGGGCCGCGCGGTCGAGACGGTGCGCCTGGTGTCGACGCCGACGCTGGCCATCAGCGTGCTGCCGCAGGCCATGACGGCCTGGCGCCGCGACTTCGCGCAGACCCGCTGCGAACTGGCCACCTACCACACCAGCGAAATCGTGAATGCCCTGCGCCTGGGCGAAGCGGATCTCGCCTTGTCGCTGCAAGACCCGCGCCACCCGGGCATCGTCGCCGAACCGATCGCCCAGGGCATGCTGACCGTGATGGCGCCCGCCGGCACCTGGAGCGAGGCCGAATGCGCGCAGCCCTTCAGCGCCGCCGACCTGACGGGCGAACTGATCGGCCTGGCCGACAACGACCCGCTCGGCGAAATGGTCGTCGCTTCCTGCGAGGCCGAGGGCGTCACGCCGGTATTCCGCACCGTGGTGCAGACCTACCAGATCGCGCGCTCGCTGGTGGAAGCCGGCGCCGGCACGGCCGTGCTCGACCCGTTCACGGCTGCCTCGGCCGCGGCCGGAAAAGTCGAGTGCCGCCAATGGGCGCCCGCCATGCCGGTGCAGCTCTACCTGCTGACCGCCAGCCACGCGCCGCTGTCGCACGGCGCGCGCGAACTGGCCAATGCCATCGGTGCGACCGCCCGCGCCTGTCTCGAAAAAGGATGTCAATAAGCATGAATGGTGCAAGCCCGGCCGCCCCTCGCCAAGGCGGGATCCTGGGCGTTGCCAGCGAAGACATCGCAGGCAGCCCGGAATTCCGGCATCTCTCGACGATCGCGGGCATCGGGGTCGACCTGCGCTATGCCAGCGCCAGCAATTTTGTCGGGCGCGACCTGTATTCGCCGTTCGACTGCGCCTGGCTGCACCGCGATGCGGCGGCGGCGCTGGAAACGGCGGTGGCGTACCTTGCCGCGCGCGCACCCGGCCACACGCTGCTCGTGCTCGACGCCCTGCGTCCGCAGCGCGTCCAGCAGCAGCTCTGGGATGCGCTCGACGGCACCGGCCTGCAAATGTACCTGGCCAATCCGGCGCGCGGCTCGATCCACTCGTACGGCATGGCGCTCGACGTCACGATCCTCGATCCACAGGGCGCGGAACTCGACATGGGCACCGGTTTCGACGACATGACCGCGCTGTCGCACCCGGCGCTGGAAGAAGAATTCCTGGCCGCGGGCCAGCTGCTCGCGGCGCACCTGGCCAACCGCCGGCTGCTGCGCGACGCCATGCTGGGCGCCGGTTTTGTCGGCATCAATACCGAATGGTGGCATTTCGACTGCGGCGACCGCGAGCGCGTGCGCGCCACCTTCCGCCGCGTACTGTAAGCCTGCGCCGCGAATCGCCGCGCGGCGGCGCGCACACTTGAGGTTTCTCAGCCTTCCCTCACTCTCCGACCGGGACAATCTCTCAATACCGACGAGAGCTTGATGCCTGGACTTGACTCTTGAGCCCGCTTTCCTCTCTCTCGCACGAACGATTCTTCCAACGGACAAGAGAGGTGCGTAATGAAAAGCTTTATGGTGGCGGCTGTCGTGGGGTCGGCGCTGGCCGGTTGCGCCGCGGGGGGCGGCGACATGTTCGCCGCGCGCGAACGGACGGTGGAATATGTCCGGGTGTTCGACATCAAGACCGATGCCCCCGGCCCCGCGGTAGTGCGCGCCGCCAGCGAAGGTATCAGCCGCAACATCAACAACGCCACGCTGGCCACGCCGGTGCCCGACACGCCTGAACTGCAGGACCAGCCCGGCCGCTTCAAGCTGGCCGACGCCCCCGGCACGGCCCGGGGACCGAATTGCGACGGCGCCAGCTGGACCGCCAAAGGCAGGCCGGACGTGCGCGGCGGCCAGGACATGCAGGTGGTCGCCTGCCTGTATCCGTACAAGAGCGGCTACCACCTCGACCTGTACGCCGCGTTCAGCAAGAAGGAAGGCGGCTGGCTCGAATGGCCGCGCCGCGCCACCGGGATGGTGCTGGGCACGCCCGAAAAATACGTCGAAAGAACCATGCTCGACATCGTCCGCACGATCCGGCAAACCACGAGCGCCCAGGTGGCACTGGTGGAAGCCAAACCCGACGTCGCCGGCGCACCCTGGCTGGAGTCGGCCGGCATCGCGCCGGGTAACAGCACTACGGCCAAGCCTTAGTCGATCCTGAGTCGGTCCATCCTGGAATCCTGAACTGCGGAGGCGCAGCGGGGGCAGGCCGCCAAACCGGCTGTTCCCGTACCCGTTCCGCCCCATCTATCGGAAACGCCTATGCCATCCTACGATTACGAGACTTTGTTTGAACACATCCTGGGCGCCGTCGCTGCCCGGGGAACCATCGGGCAGCGCATGCACACCGTCATCGACGAGTGCGAGCGCCAGTTGCCGCATGCGGATTGGGAACGCATGCGCCGGATCGACTTCGATGGCGACCTGCCGGTACTGAATGGCTGGCTGGCCGATGCATGGCTCGGCGGGGCGGTACGCCCCGGCGACCAGGGGCTCTGGTTCGGCCTCTTCAGCACAGGAGGCGAAGACGGAACTGTCATCTACGACATGTTTGTCGCAAGCGGCCCGTCCTATGACGACCGGTCCGATGCGTGGCGATCCGAGATCGTGCACGACGACCTCAGCTACCTGGACTCGGTGGTGCTGGCCGAACTGTGCTCGCTGGCACACGCATCGAAATACGGGCTGGGGCACGATGCCGAGTACCCGTTGACGCTTGCCTATGGAGCCATTGCCGCATGTACCGCGCTGGCGCAGGAGCCGCTTCCGCTGGAATTGACTGCATTGCGTGGCGCGGCGGCCGGCTTCGACAGCGGCGATGCGCTATTCATCGGCGTGTTCGACAACCTGCGTTTCATCCAGCAGGTGCGCGCAATGTGAGCCGGGTCAGGGTTGGGCGCTTGCCGGCAGTGCTGCGGGTATTGCCGCCGGTATTGTCGCCGGTACTGCCCCCTGTACACCCGGTGCCGGCGAAGGCGCCGGCGTGGCGCCCGAACGCGCCACCCAGTCGACGAGCGCGTCCACCACGGCGCGCCCGCGTCCGTCGCCGGCCAGGTCGTCGTTGACCATGGCGACGACAACGTGTTGCACACCGGCCGCATCCGGCACATAACCGGCAACGGCCACGACATTGCGCAGCGTCCCCGTCTTGAGGCGGGCGCGGCCTGCGGCAGCGCTGCCGTTCAGGCGGCGCCGCATCGTGCCGTCGGTGGCCGCGATCGGCATGCTGGACATGAATTCCGGCGCCCAGTTGCTGCGCAGGCCGGCGCGCAGCAAACTGCCCATCTGCAGCGGGCTGATGCGCTCGAGGCGCGACAGGCCGGACCCGTTTTCGATCACCAGGCCCGTGTCGTCGATGCCACGCGCGCGCATCCAGTTGCGCACCGCCGCGTCGGCGCGGGCGTGCGTCGTCTGCCCGGCCATCGCCGGCAAGGGTTTGCTGCCCAGCACCGGGTCGGCTTCGAGTGCGCCCATGCTCAGGAACAGGGTGCGCGCCAGGGCGTTGTCGGATGGCTTGTTGGTGTCGCGCACGATTTCCGGCAGCGCACGCGATTTGTGTTCGGCCAGCAGGCGCGCGTCCGGCGCGGCATTCCCTTCGACCGTCTTGCCGCTCAGCTTGCCGCCGAGCTGTCTCCACTTCAGGCGGAACAGGCCATCGATGTAGGCGTCGCGGTCGAGGACGTTGATGCTGTTGGTCCTGGCGCAGTCCTTCGGGAAGCTGCCGTGCAGGACGACTTTCAGTTTGCCGTCCTTGCCGCGCACGGACTCGGGCAGCTTCCAGCCGTCTTCCCATTTCGCGCAGTCGCCATCGACCAGCGTCATCTTCGATGCGATCGTCACGCCCGCCAGCGCCGGTTGCATGTCGAGCGTGAGGCGCTTGGCGGTCGACCGCATGTCGACTTGCAGCATGTTCTTGTTGATCAGGAGCGCATCGGGAATGACGTTGTAATAGGCCTCGGGCGACTCGTCGAACGGCGGCACGCCGACGTCGGTACGCGCCGGGTTGAACAGCGCACGGTCGAGCACCAGGTTGCCCTCGATGCGGCGGATGCCGGCATTGTGCAGGGCGCGCAGCATGCCTTCCAGCACCTCGCCGGATAAATCCGCGTCCGCGCCGCCGCGCAGCACCAGGTCGCCCTTGAGGACGCCATTTTTTACTTCTCCATTCGTCAGCAACTCGGTGCGCCCCCGGAAAACCGGGCCCAGGTGCTCGAGGCCGACCAGCGTCGTCACCAGTTTCATCGTCGAGGCCGGCTGCAGCGGGCGCGAGGCCTCGTGCGCCAGCACCATCTGGTCGCCGCGCAGCACCAGCGCGCCCACCGAGGTGGGCGGCAGGCCATGTTCGGCCAGCAGCCGCAGCACCGGTTCCGGCAACTCGGCGCGGGCGGCGGGCAGGCAGGAAAAGACGGCGGCAGCGAGGACAAGGTGACGGAACATGCGGATCCTTAACCGAAGAAGAGGTAAGCGACGAAGATGGCGCCGATGACGCCGGCCAGGTCCGCGAGCAGGCCATAGCCGATCGCGTAGCGGGTCTTGCGAATGCCGACCGAACCGAAATACAGCGCCACGATATAGAAAGTGGTGTCGGCCGCCCCTTGCAGGATCGATGCCAGCCGGCCGACGAAGGAATCGACGCCATACGTCGTCATCGCATCGATCATCATCGCCCGCGAACCACTGCCCGACAGCGGCTTCATCAGCGCGGTCGGCAGGGCGCCGACGAAGTCGGTCGGGATGCCCAGTTGCGTGAACACCCAGGCGAAGGCGTTGACGATCAGGCCCAGGATGCCCGAGTTGCGCACCACGCTGATGGCCACCAGCATGCCGACCAGATAAGGGATGATTTTCAGCGAGGTCTCGATGCCGCCTTTCGCGCCCTCGATAAAGGCCTCGAACACGTTGACTCGCTTGAGCAATGCCGCAGTCATGAAGGCCGCGATGACCGAGAACAGGATCAGGTTGGCTGCCACGACCGACACTTGCCCGATCTCGGACTTGTCCAGGTAGTTGGTGAGGTAAAACACGAGGCCGCCGATCGCCGCCGTCAGGCCGCCGATCCAGCCGAACACGACCGGATCAAACAGGTTGATGCGCTGGCGCAGGCTGACCGCGACGATGCCGGCGAAGGTGGAGCAGAAGGTCGCGATCAGGGTCGGGATGAAGATGTCTGCCGGATTCGCCGCGCCCAGGATCGCGCGCTGGGCCATGATCGCCAGCGGAATCACCGTCAGGCCCGAGGTCTGGATGACCAGGAACATGATCTGGGCATCGCTGGCCTCATCCTTGCTCGGGTTCAGCGTCTGCAGGCTCTCCATCGCCTTCAGGCCGAAAGGCGTGGCGGCATTGTCGAGACCGAGGATGTTTGCCGAAAAATTCATCACCATGTGGCCATTCGCCGGGTGATTGCGCGGCACCCCGGGGAAGATCCGCGAGAAGAAGGGCGCAATGATGCGGGCGAACAGGTTGATCGCACCGGCCTTTTCGCCGACATTCATGATGCCCAGCCACAGCGTCATCACGCCGGCCAGCGGCAGGGCAATGTCCATCACCGCCATCTTGGCCGAAGAGAAGGTGCCGTCAATGACGCGCTTGAAGATTTCCGAGTCGCCGAGGAACAGCCATTGGGCAAGCGCGGCGACGAAGCCGACAAGGAAGAAACTACTCCAGATGTAATTTAATGCCATGAATTTATACCAAACGTCAGTCCGATTCGGCGGGGGCCGCCACGTTCAACAGCCGCCGACGAATGGTCACGGCATTCCTGCGCACGATCGTGCAGCGGAGAGTATAGGCGCAGAGCAAGCTGCAAGGATGAAAGAATGCATTCACACCATGCGGAAAAGTTATGCGCCGAGAGTTCCGTTTGCTCACCTCACCTGCCGCGCATATGATACGCAAGCTCATCGACGACCTGCACACATGACACTCCGCACCGCGCTCTCCTCACTGCTGCTCGCATCCACCGCGCTGGCGCTGCCGTCCGCCGCACCGGCACAACCGGCACAAGCGGCACAAGCGGCGCAGGGGACGCCGGCGCCGCAGAAAGTGCTGCACATGTTCCTGTCCACCAGTGAAACCGGCCTCGACCCGGCCGCCGCGTCCGACATCGCCACCTTGTCTCTGCTGGAAAACCTGTTCGACCCGCTGCTGCGCTACGACTACCTGGCGCGCCCGGTCAAACTGCGCCCAAACACGGCGCTGGCCATGCCGGAGGTGAGCACCGACGGCCGCACCTATACCTTCCGCATCCGTCCCGGCATCCATTTCACGCCGGACCCGGCGTTCAAGGGGAAAAAGCGCGAGATGACGGCGCTCGATTACGTCTACAGCCTCAAGCGCCTGTACGACCCCAGCCTGAAGTCCCCGTGGTCGTACATGTTCGACGGCAAGATCGTCGGTGACGAGGCGTTAAAAAACAATTTTAACGTCGACACGCCGGTCGCCGGCCTCGACGCGCCAAGCCGCTACACCCTGCGCATCCGCCTGAAGGAGCCCGACAACAATTTCCTGTTCTATATGGCGACCCCGGCGTCAAGCGTGGTGGCGCGCGAAGTCATCGAGGCCTATCCGGGCCAGGCCGGCAACCATCCGGTCGGCACCGGTCCCTTCATGATTGGCGAGTGGAAGCGCAGCGACCGCATCGTGCTGCTGGCCAACCCGTACTCCACAAGCGTGTTCGACGCCTCCCCGGGCACGGACCCGGAAGACCGCGCGATCGCGGCCGCGCTGCAAGGCAAGCGCCTGCCGCGCGTGGACCGGGTGGAAGTCAAGATTGCCGAGGAATTCCAGGGCCGCATGCTGGGTTTCCTGAACAGTGAATATGACTACCTCGAGCAGGTGCCCGAATCGATGACCGA
>JAQGLR010000281.1 GCA_028292765.1 Massilia sp.
CGGTCGCTAGTTTCCTGATGCATCCATATTTCTATAAGTTCTGCTGATGGCGGCACCGTCGGACCGTTACCCTTCTTTGCGGTTTCTGCGTCTTGCAGTCTTCGCGTGGCGACCTCCATCAATTCGGTGACTTGTTCTGGAGTGGGCGTGCGGTACGTTCGCTGCGATTCCGGCGAACGATGGCCAAACATCTCTTGTGCGTCGTAAATTGAAACTCCGGCCTTATTGGCGCGAACTCCCGCCCCGTGCCGTCCGCCGTGAGGGGTGGTGCCGTCACTCTTCGTGTGTGGTAGACCGATCCTTTTAATGGCCCGCGCCCAAGCCGCTTCGAAGGACTTGATGGTATAGGGCTGCCCAAAGTGTTCCCCCTTTTTATGCGAAACGAATGCGAACGGGTGGCGCAACCCATCAAGTCCCCAACGAGCGCGCTGTCTCATGTAATTGTGATAAGCCAAAAGAAACGCTTTGCCCATGTCGGAGGGGAGCCAATACACGTGCAAAAACTTTGCCTTGTCATCAGCAAACGCTCGGCCCTTAAAGCCCGCGTGGTAGTTGCCGTCGGCGCGAATTCGCGGTTGGAACTTAGGATAGAACGCTTGGAGGTAGGCTTGCCGATTCGCAGCGCGACGTCCATTGATCGTCGGTTTTCCTGGTGCTTGCCCATCGATGGGGTGATAAATACGAACTAGAGCTTCGCCAGGGCGGGTCGGGTTTTCCATTACATCGCCGGTCCACAGGTGAAACGGTTCTGAAAGTCTTCTTGCCCCATAGAGAAGTAGCATCGCGATGCAAATGCCACGCCAGTCAAACTTTTCCAAAATGTCTACTTCAAAGTCTTTTCCCGGGCGGATGAAGCCCTTGCGCAGTAGGGTTACTTCAAAAGCTGCAGGGAATGCTTTCGGTGCGCTGGGCTTGCTCGAAGGTTGGCGGCGGCGCTTGATAATTCTTGCCTGTTCTAACTCAAGCGTTTTTTTGGAAGTTCTACCAATGTGCCCAAGGAAGGAGTGCTGGTTACGTCTGTACCAAGCGATCCAGTTGAAGCGCTGTTCGGCGGTGGTGGCATCGGACCACGGGTTTAGAGGTTCGACGACATACTCTTCGTGAGCCATCCAGTCGGAGAACTCTTCGAGCATGGCCAGCTTCTGGTTGATGGTTTTCGAGTTTGACGGGAGCCAGCAAAGGCCGCTGGGGTCTTCGCTTCGTTCGTTGAATGTACCGTTGTAGAGCGCTTCTGTGAAGCCCTGGAACATGTGCACTGGCTTCGCGTGAACCCCACGGTTGGCATCGAGATAGTCAAGCAGCTGTCCCGTGATTTCGCAGAGCTTCGTCATCCAAGTGTGACTACGGTCTTCGTGCCACTTAAGGAAGTAGTGAACTAAAGGCTTTAACGCAGTCAGTCTTCCTTCGTGGAGCAGGAGTATGACTGGTAGCCTGATCGTGTTGCCGGTCGCATCAGTGCTGATTCGGGCCCATACGCGTGCATGATTCAAGCAATGCCTCGCTTGTGTTAGGTGAAATTTGACCACTTTGGCAAAAAGACCTAGTAGCCAAACGCACTCATGTGGCTTGTAATATTATTATTAGATTTATTCTAGTGGAGAACCTGCGAGCAGGCAACAAAAGGAAGCTCAGAAGACTAAGGGCAGAAGCAAAAATCGCACTGCCGGGTGGATTTGTTATGGGAGCATTTGGGGACATAACAGCGGCCACGCCGAATGGCCGCCCCAGCGGTAGGTGCGGGCCAGGCCGAGCGCGAGGTCGGCATCGTCCCAATCGAACGGGGTCGGGTTCAGCAAGTCGAGCCGTTTGCCCGACGGCATGCGCACCCATGCGCGTTGCTGGATCATCGGTGCGGGCAGAGTGTTGTCGTCATGCTGCGATTTTACACATCGGGCCGCATCGAGGGGCCGAACCGGAACGTCTTGATCTATGCGAACATGATGGCCATGTGTTTCCATACACTGGACCGGTTGCAATTCTTCGGGAGAGCGCCGTGGCTGGAGCGGTGAAGCGGTTCGATGGCAGCTTCGATTGCGATGTGTTGATCGTCGGCGGCGGCATCAACGGCGCGGCGATCGCGCGCGACGCCGCCGGCCGCGGCCTGCGCGTGGTGCTGTGCGAGAAGGACGACCTGGCCGGGCACACCTCGTCCGCCTCGAGCAAACTCATCCACGGCGGCCTGCGCTACCTCGAGCATTACGAATTCGGCCTGGTGCGCAAGGCCCTGATCGAGCGCGAAACGCTGTTGCGCTGCGCGCCGCACATCATGCGCCCGCTGCGCTTCGTGATGCCGCACGAGGCGGGCAAGGGACCGGGGGCGCGGCCGGCCTGGCTGATCCGCGCCGGGCTTTTCCTCTACGACCGCCTGGCGCGGCGCGAATTCCTGCCCGCCTCCCACGCGGTCGACCTGCGCTGCCACCCGGCCGGCGCGCCCCTGCAGCCCCGGTTCACGCGCGGCTTCATGTATTCCGATGGCTGGGTCGACGACGCCCGGCTGGTGGTGCTGAATGCGCTCGACGCCCGCGAACGCGGCGCCACGGTCCTCACCCGTACCCGCTGCGCGCCGCCGCAGCGCCATCCCGGTGGCTGGAGCGCGGCGCTCGACGGCAAGGGGCGGCGCCTGCACGTCACGGCGCGCTGCCTCGTGAATGCCGCGGGACCGTGGGCGGCGCGCTTCCTGGATGGCGCGACGAGCGCAACGAATGCGATGACAAATGCGACCCCGGGCACGCGCACCCTGCGCCTGATCAAGGGCAGCCATATCGTCGTGCCGCGCCTGTTCGAGCATCCGCACGCGTATATCTTCCAGCACCCGGACGGGCGCATCGTGTTCGCGCTGCCGTATGAAAGCGCGTTCACGCTGATCGGCACCACCGATATCGACTACCGCGGCGACCTCGACCGGGTAGCGATCAGCGCCGAGGAAACGGCTTACCTGTGCCAGCTCGCGAACCGCTATTTCGTGCAGCGCATCACGCCCGCCGACGTCGTCTGGAGCTATTCGGGCGTGCGCCCGCTGGTCGAGGATAGCGCCGCACATGCCTCGGCGGCCACGCGCGATTATCGGCTTGAACTCGACGCCTCGGGTGGCTCAGGGGCGCCGCTGCTGTCCGTATTCGGGGGCAAAATCACCACCAGCCGCAAGCTGGCCGAGGACGCCGTCGACCTGGTCGGCGCCGCGCTCGGCCACCGGGCGCCGGCATGGACCGCCAAGGCCTGCCTGCCCGGGGGCGACCTGTTCGGCGCTTCGCCCAGCAAGCGCGGGGTGCTGGAGTTCGGTTCATGGATGGCGCGCCAGGCCGCGCGCCATCCATGGCTGCCGCCGCAGCTGCTGGCGCGCTACGGCCGCGCCTACGGCACCCGCATCGACACGCTGCTGGCCGGCAGCGGCAAGCTGGCCGACCTCGGGCGCGAGCTCGCGCCCGGCCTGTACGAAGCCGAGGTGCGGTATCTCATGCACCATGAATGGGCCTGCAGCGCGGACGACATCCTGTGGCGGCGCACCAAGCTCGGGCTGCACGTGGCGCCCGGCAGCGCCGCCGTGCTGGACGACTGGATCGCGGCGCGCCAGCCGGCGCTGGTGCCATAAGCCGGCGCAGCGGATGGGCTATTATTCTTTGGACAAACAACAACCTGAAGGAGACCCATGAAACTCTACATCAGCCCCCATGCGCCGAACCCGCGCCGGGTCAGCATGTTCATCCTCGAAAAAGGCATCACCGGCATCGACACGGTGACGATCGACATCCTCACGGGCGAGCAGCGCAGCGAGGGTTTTCTCGCGAAAAACCCGCTCGGGCGCGTGCCGGCGCTGGAATTCGATAATGGCCGCGTGCTGAGCGAGACGCGGGCGATCTGCACGTATCTCGAAGGGCTGCGGCCGGAGCCGAACCTGATGGGCGTCGATTTCGAGGAGCGCGCCTTTATCGAAATGGCCGACCGCCGGATGGAACTGCACCTGCTGCTCGAGACCGCGCACAGCGCCCGCCACACCCATCCGGTGCTGGCCGTGCTGGAGCAGCCCCAGTTCAAGGATTACGGCGCCGCGCAGGCGGACAAGATGCGCATCACCGCGCGCTGGCTCGACGGGGTGCTGGCGCGCCAGCCGTACGTGGCGGGAGCGCGCTTCACGATTGCCGACATCACGGCGTTCTGCGCGATCGAATTCGGCCGCGGCTTGCTGAAATTCCGGCCGGGCGAGGAGGGGATGGCGCACCTGCAGGCCTGGCGCGACGAGATTGCGGCGCGGCCATCGGCAGTCGGATCGAAATAATTCGTAGGGTGGGGGCGGCCGGCGTAGGCACCCGTGCCCACGCGGACATACGCACGGTGTTGGCGCGAAAAAAAAGGCGGCAAACGCCGCCCTTCATCGGGTGATTCCTGTTACCCCACCCGCCGGTACCACGGCAAATCCCCCAGCAAGGGCTGGTAGGCCGCCGCATGCGCGTCGCCGGGCGCCAGTTCGCGGTCGATCCCCAGCACGCCGAAGCGCGACAGGCTTTCGTGGAACAGGCGCAGCACGCGCTGGCGCAGCATCGGGCCGAAGTCGGCCAGGGCGCGGCAGCAGACGATCGCCTGGAACTCGTTGAACGACGCGTCCGTCACCAGGTTGTAGCCGGCCCAGGTGATGCGCGCGCGCAGGCGCGGCAAGAGCAGCGCACGGCCGTCGCGCAGCTCGAAATAGTCAGCCAGGGCGCCGCTGCCGCCGCTGAGGACGTAGTTCTCCTGCAGCGCCGGCAGGTCGAGCGCATCGATCGTCGCGTCGCGCACCTCGGCCAGCAGCTCGTCGTTGGCGAGCGTGGCGAAGATCTCGGTGCGTGCCAGCAGGCCTTCTTCCTGCAGCAGGATCGCCAGCGTCCAGGCCTCGCCGATACCCGCACACTCGGGCAGCCAGACCTTCGGCACGGCTACCGGGCGCAGGCTCGTGCCCAGCACTGCGCGCGCCGCCCGGGCGCAGGCCGGGTCGTCGAACAGCGCGCCCGGAACCACGCTCAGCGCCCGCAGCACGGCGGACGCCGCGCCGGGCTCGTGCAGCACCCTTTCCTGCAGCGCCGACACCGTCCCGAGCGCGCGCGCCTCCATCGCCGCGAGCAGCTTGCGCCGCACCAGCTGGCGGTCGTAGTCGCGGAAATCGTAGCCGTGGCGCTGATGTACGGCCTCCAGCAATAGTTCGATTTCCAGTTCTTCGACGGCCAGCGAAGCGGCGAACGAGGCAAACGCGGTCAATGCAGCCACACCCGCATCAGCGACAGCAGCTGCGCCACATCGACCGGCTTGGTGATGTAGTCGGAAGCGCCGGCGGCGATGCACTTGTCGCGGTCGCCCTTCATCGCTTTCGCGGTC
>JAQGLR010000286.1 GCA_028292765.1 Massilia sp.
AAACCCGACTGGCCGAGCGAGGAGCCCAGCATTTCGGCTTCGCGCGAGTGGTCGATCAGCAGCATCTGGATCGGCGGGCCGAGCGCCAGCGCGTTGGCGCCGGTGGCAAAGGCCAGCACCAGCATGGCCGGCTGCGAATCGGCCAGCAGGCCATTCATCAGGAGCAGGGCGGTCATGCTCGTCAACAGGATGGCGATCGCGCGGATCGGCGCAAAGCGGTCCGCCAGGCGCCCGCCGGCCAGCACGCCGGCCGTCATGCCCACGCCGACTACCGTCATGATCATCGGGATCTGGCCGGGCGCGAAGCGCGACACGTCGGTCAGGAGCGGCGCGATATAGCTGAACCAGGCGAAGAAGCCGCCGGTGCCGATCGAGGTGATCGCCAGCGCCATCCACAGCCCCGGCTTGCGGAAAATCTTCAGGTCCTTCATGAAGCCGGCGCTCGGGCGCGCCTCGAAGAAGGGCACCAGCTGTTTCAGGCTGAAGGCCGTCGCCAGGCCAATGGCGGCGACGATGACGAACACCAGGCGCCAGCTCATGTTGTGGCCGAGCCAGGTGCCGAGCGGCACGCCGATGACGTTGGCCAGCGTCAGCCCGGTAAACATCGTCGCCATCGCGGCGGCGACTTTGCCTTCGTCCGCCAGGCGGCTGGCGACGACCGCGCCGACGCCGAAAAAGGCGCCGTGCGGCAGGCCGGCCAGGAAGCGCGACACCAGCATCAAGCCGAAATTCGGGGCCAGCGCGGACAGGGCATTGAAGGCCGCGAACATCAGCATGAACCAGATCAGCACGGTGCGCGGCGGGCGCCTGGCCAGCAGGCTGACCAGCGTCGGCGCGCCGACCACCACGCCCAGCGCGTAGGCGGTAATCAGGTAGCCGGCCTGCGGGATGGTGATGTCCAGGCCCTTGGCGACGTCGGGGAGGATGCCCATCATGACGAATTCGGTCATGCCAATGCCGAAGCCGCCAAGGGCCAGTGGTAACAGGCTCTTCTTGATCAAAACGTGGTGTCTTTACGATAGGGGTGACCCCGGCCGGGTTCTCGCGCCGGGCCGGGGAGGGCGGCCACTATAGTCCTCCAGCGGCGTCCAGTCCGCTTTCGTGTGGTGATGTCAGGTATGCGGTGGGCTGATAGCAGCCGCGTCAGGCTTCCTCGCTCAGGTTTCCTCGCTCAGGTTTCCTCGATGCGCGGCCAGCGGATGCGGCCGTGGCCGGCATCGTTCAGGCCTAGCGCGAAGCCCGGGGCCGCCGCCTCGGGCAGGCTGAACGCGAAGACGACATCGTCGCCGTGCGTCACGTCGAGCAGGGTGGCGCCGGCCGCCTCGAGCTCGCGCCGGATCATGCCCTCGAACGCGTACGGCGCCGCGCAACGCAGCGTGGCATGGCGCACGATCGCGACCTTGCCGGCGCCCAGCAAGGCCTGGGCCACGCTGTCGGTGTACGCGCGCACCAGGCCGCCGGCGCCGAGCTTGACGCCGCCGAAGTAGCGCACCACGGTGGCCAGTACGCCTTCGAGGTCCTGGTGGCGCAGCACGTCGAGCATCGGCCGGCCGGCGGTGCCGCTCGGCTCGCCATCGTCGACGGCGGCCGAGTGCCCGCCCGCCAGCAGCGCCCAGCACACATGCGCGGCTGCCGGGTGCGCAGCGCGCAGGGATGCGACCACCTGTTGCGCGCCGGCGCGGTCCGCCATCGGCTGCACGCACGCGATGAAGCGGCTCTTCTTGATGAGGAGTTCGTGATGGACGGGGGCGGTGATGGTCTGGGGCATAGCGCTACTTGGGACGCGGAAACGAAAACGCCAACCGTGAAGGTTGGCGTTTTCGCTGAATCTTTGGTAGGCCGTGCGGGATTCGAACCTGCGACCAACGGATTAAAAGTCCGCTGCTCTACCAGCTGAGCTAACGACCCGAAGAAGGCAAGATTATAGCCGGACTCTTCTGAAAGTCCAAGGACTTCATGCGCGGCTTGTGCATCGCGGCCTTCAGGCCAGGGGAGATTCAGGTTTCGACGTCCTTGTCCTCCGCCTTCGCACTGCGCATTGCTTCGGGCTCCAGCTTCTCCGCTTCGACGTTCATCCGGATGAATACGCCCCAGCTCGCCAGCAGGACGGCCGCCGCAACACCGATCGATGCGACATGCGGCAACAGCTCGGGCTTGGTGTGCAGGAACTGGAAGACCCCGACCAGGCATTCGACACCGAGCGACACCACCACCACGATCAGGAAGCGCGACAGGAAGCGCCGCAGCCGGGTCGGCGAGCTGACGTGCACCGAGCGCTGCACTTCCTCTTCCAGTACCGTCTGGCCCAGTTCGAGGGCGGCGACGGCGATCGTCAGCAAGCCTATGCATTCAAGGATCGTCCTGAAGCGCTCTTGTATCGTTTTCCCGTCGAAGGGACGCAGCGCCGACCATATTTCCATGGCGCCAAGCACGATGAGTGCAAAGCCGCAGACGAAGAACAGCAGGGCGACCAACACGTAGCCAATAGCGCCAATTTTTTGCAGGAATTTCACGAAGAGCCTCGGGTGGTGATGTGTGAGCACTTTAACATCTGCCCGCCCCTGATTCGTTTCCGTAGGAATGTTCGCGTTTATCGCAGCGGATACTGCTTTTTGGCAATCCGAATGAGCTTGCGCAAGGTTGCGCGCAACGGAACTTATATCGTTGCAACGCGTTGATTTGCCGCCGTTGATCCTGCTGGTCTTCCGGCGTTTCGCACACTTGTATGAGGAGCGCTCTTGGGCATGCATACCGCGTTGGCAGACCAGGTCACCGCCGCGCTGGCGGAGTTTTCCAGCGCCAGCAGGTTGTATGAATTGTCGATCGGCGAGGGTGATACCGAGCACCTGTCGCACACCCTATTAGTGGAAGCCTTCAGCGCGACCGACACGGTGCACGGGATCGGCGCACGCGACGTCATCGTCCTGTCGACCAGGGTGCAGGCCGGGCTCGGCGCGCTGCTGGGACAAGCGGCCGCCTTGCACGTCAGCCTCGCGGATGGCACGCGCACCTCTTTTGCGGGCGACATCAGCGAAGTGGCGCAGCTCGGCAGCGACGGCGGCCTGGCGCGCTATCGCTTGCGCATCGCGCCGTGGATGTGGCGGCTCGGGCAGGTGCGCCACAGCCGCGTATGGCAGGACAAGAGCGTGCCTGACATCGTCGACGCGGTTTTCCAGTCCTATCGTCCGCTGGCCAGGTGGCGCTGGAGCGCGGAAACCTCGTCGTTCATGCTTGACGCCCGCCCACGCAGCTATTGCTGCCAATACCGCGAGTCCGACCTCGATTTCGTTTCCCGTCTGCTGGCCGAAGAAGGCCTGTCCTGGCGCTTCGAAGACACCATCGATGGTCCTGGGGCCGTCCTGTTCGCCGACAGCAGCCAGCCGGATGCGGTTCCCGAGGACGCGACGGTCGCGCTCGATGGCGCGATCCGGTATCACGCCGTGGGCTCGACCGAGCAGCACGATACGGTGCAGGCGGTGACGAGCGAGAAACGCTTGCACGCCTCGCTCGTCAGCCTGCTCAGCTACGACTACAAGGCAAAACAGGCCGTCGCGTCCGGCTCGCCCTCGCACTACCGCCACGACAAACTGCCTGTCCTCGAATCCTATGATGTGCCGGGGCAGTACGCCTGGGCGACGCGCGCCGAGGCGCAGCGCTACGCCGACCTGCGGATGGAGGGACACGAAGCCCGCCGCACACTGTGGCAGGGACGCTCGACCGTGCGCACCCTGCGCGCCGGCACCCGGCTGGCGATTTCCGGTGCGCCGCTGCAGGCATGTGGCGACGCCGCGCGCTTGACGGTGCTGAGGGTCACGAGCGTCGGCGTGAACAACATGCCGCCGCCGGCCCAGCACGCCCTGGCCGAGCTGTTCGGGCCGATTCCGGAACTGCTGGAACAAATCGATCACGACGAACGTCCGGAGGATTTCGCGCTCGTGGTCGCGCAGGCGCGCGAGACCGGTTATGCGAACTGTTTCGAGGCGATCGAGGCCGATTGCCCGTGGCGTCCGCAGCATGACCACGCAAAACCGACGGCGCGCGGCGCCCAAAGCGCCATCGTCATCGGCGCCGATGGCAGCGACCAGCCGAACGGCGCCGACGAACTGTACTGCGACCGGCTGGGCCGGATCCGCATTCGCTATCACTGGCAGGATGGCGCTAGTGGTAGCAACAGCGCCAGCTGCTGGGTGCGCGTCGCCCAGCGCTCGGCCGGTGGCGGGATGGGCGCCCAGTTCCTCCCGCGCATCGGGCAGGAAGTGCTGGTCCAGTTCCTGGAGAACGACATCGACCGGCCGATCGTCGTCGGCGCCTTGTACAACGGGCAGGGCGAAGGCGGCATCGCACCGACGCCGGGCGGCGCAAGCGCCTCGGGCGACTCGGCGTCGCCTTTCGCACGGGCAAGCGATCACGCCGCTTCGGGCCAGGGCAACCTGGCCGGCGGGAACAGTCCAGTCTGGCACGGAGCGTCCGGCGACAGCGCGGGACACCGTAACGGCGCCGCCCAATGGGGTATCCGCAGCAAGGAGTTCGGCGGCCCGGGCTACAACCAGTTGCTGTTCGACGATACCGATGCGCAAGGGCGCGTCCAGCTGCGCAGCACCTACGCGTCGAGCGAACTCAATCTCGGCCACCTGATCCATGCGGCGGATAACTACCGCGGCAGCTTCCGCGGGCTGGGCGCCGAGCTGCGCACCGATGCATACGGCGCAGTGCGGGCCGGTGCGGGCTTGCTGGTGTCGAGCTACAAGGTCAAGCACAGCGCCGCGGCTCGCGACGCGGCGGGCGATAACGCGGCTGGTATCGCGATGCTGACGCATGCGGCGAAGCTGGCGGACACCTTCAGTGCGGCTGCCGTGACGCATCAGGCCGTTGGCCTGGCGGCGCATCTCGGCGCCACTCAAGCGAACGCGAGTGCACTGGACGACCAATCGGCGCCGCTGAAGGCCTTGCTCACTGCCGTGTCGGGGATGGTCGGGGCGGAGTCGCTCGAAGCGGGTTTGTCGGACGCTGGTGCGAAAAATACGAGCGGAGGCAAGGGCAAGCTGCCGCATTCGACGGACGCCGTCATCGCCATCGCGGCGAAGGATGGGTTCGGTGCGGTTGCCGGGCGGAGCGTGCAACTGGCAAACGGCGAGACCGTGACGTTGATGAGCGGGCAGGACACGCAATTCGTCATCGGCGGGCAGATGCGGATCCAGACGGGTCAGGCGATTGGTGTTCTTGGTGGGGCAGTCAAAGCAGGGGAGGGTGGGCTTGGTTTGCAGCTGATCGCGGCGAAGGATGCGATCGACATCCAGGCGCAGGGGGATGAGCTGAAAGTGCAGGCGCGGGATGAGGTGAACGTCATCAGCGCGAATGCGCATATCGATTGGGCGGCGGCGAAGCGGATCAGCTTGTCGACTGCGGGGGGCGCGAATATCACGATCGAGGGCGGGAATATTACGGTGCAGTGTCCGGGGAAGATTGTTGTGCATGCGGGGAAGAAGAG
>JAQGLR010000296.1 GCA_028292765.1 Massilia sp.
AACACCTGAAGCACGCCTGGCCGACTATCAGGCAGCAACTGATGGAAGGCACGTACCGGCCCTTGCCGGTACGGCGCGTCGGCATTCCGAAGCCGGACGGAAGTGAGCGTGAGCTGGGGATACCCACCGTGACCGACCGTTTGATTCAGCAGGCACTGTTGCAGGTGCTGCAACCGCTGATCGATCCCACCTTTAGTGAGCACAGCCACGGGTTCCGGCCCGGCCGCCGTGCGCGTGATGCCGTGCTTGCAGCACAGCAGTACGTGCAGGAGGGTTACCGCACCGTGGTCGACGTCGATCTGTCGAAGTTCTTTGATCGGGTCAACCACGACATCCTGATCGACCGTTTGCGGAAACGCGTGAACGATGCCGGAGTGATCCGGCTGGTACGCGCTTACCTGAACGCGGGCATCATGGATGGCGGGGTGGTGGTCGAACGAGCAGAGGGCACGCCGCAAGGCGGTCCGCTCTCGCCGCTGTTGGCCAACGTGCTTCTCGACGAGGTGGATCGTGTGCTGGAACGAAGGGGACACCGCTTCGCCCGCTACGCCGATGACTGCAACGTGTACGTGCGCAGCCAGAAGGCAGGCGAACGGGTGATGGCCCTGCTCAAGCGACGCTACGACAAGCTGCACTTGAAGATCAACGAATCGAAGAGTGCAGTAAGCCGAGCGTTTGGCCGCAAGTTTCTGGGCTACGAGCTGTGGATGGCCCCGAAAGGCGAGGTAAAACGTGCGGTGTCGAAGAAGGCACTGGAGACGTTTCGGCAAAGGATCAGGCAGCTTACTCGCCGGTCCTGTGGACGCAGCATTACCGAGGTGATCGACAAACTACGCTCTTACGTCATAGGATGGAAAGGCTATTTCGGCTTGGCACAAACTCCACGCGTCCTTGGCAAGCTGGACGAATGGATGCGCCACCGGTTACGTGCAATTCATCTGAAGCACTGGCGGCGTGGGACCACGATTTACCGCGAGCTGCTGAAAATAGGGGCAAAACCTAAGGTTGCACTGCTGGTGGCAAGGAACAGCCGCCGCTGGTGGCACAACAGCAGGCTTGCCCTGAACAGCGTGCTGACGATTGCCTACTTCGACCGTCTTGGCATGCCTCGCCTCACTTGACCTCAACTACTCGAACCGCCCGGTGCGGACCCGCATGCCGGGTGGTGTGGGAGGGGCCAGTCAGCATGCCGACTGCCCCTATCCCGATACGAGCGGCGTTTCCCGGCGCCAGATGACCTGCCCGTTGCGCGCCACTTCGCGCACGCGGTGAAACGGCACCATGCGCGCCGCGCCGTCGTTGCCGACGACCTCGAACGAGAAATGCTGGCCGCGCTCGAGGTTGATCCGCTCGAAGGTGACGCGCACGATGCGCCCAAAAACCCGGTCGTAGTAGCCGATGACGAAGTGGGCGTTACCGAATTCGAGGTCCCGGACGATCCGGTTGAGGAGTTCGTGGATGGGCGTCATCGGCGGCCAAAGGCTTATCTCGCGCGGCGCTCGATGCCGGCGCTGCTGTTCGACGCCAGGACGACGATGACCGAGGCCAGCACGACCAGGCCGATGTTGCTGGCCAGGTCGAGCAGGGCCGGATCGGACACGGGAAAGGCTTGCATCGTGACGCCGCTGTGTTCGGCAATGAACAGGCCGAACAGGGTCGCGACGACGATCCCGGTCCAGGCCAGTCCTGGGCGCGCGCCGCCCAGCAGCAGGGCGATCATCGGGCACAGGATGAACCAGGACACGGTCGGCGCGCCGATGCCGCCGAGGTTCAGCGCGAGCCACACCTTCAGGGCGTACAGGGCCGCGATGAACAGGTTGCGGGCCGACGCCAGGCTGAAGCCCGCGTTGAGCGTGAAAGGCGCGACCAGCATCACGGTCGCACCCGTGAATACCACCATGCCGGCGGCATCGAAGCCGAGCAGGTGGTACAGCATGGCCAGCAGGGGCGCGCTGGCCGCGGTGAGCCCGGCCAGCAAGGCCAGGTGGCGCGCGGCCTGCCGCTCACGGGGGACGGCGCGCAGGGCGGGGGGGATGATGCGGTCGACTTGATTCATGAGTCCCGAGGCAGGACGATCGGTAGCAATCATGGTAGCGGTTTCTCAGGATGAATGGTGGACAACATACGGGCTCATCCGGCCGCTCCAGGGTGGTCAGCCGTCGGCCTTGCCCGGCTGTCGATGTGGGCAGCCAGCTTCGACACGCTCCCGTAGTCGAACAGCAGTTCGGGCAGGATCGTCATGCCGACCCGTTCTTCGAGGTCGGCCGAGATCGATGCCGTGGCCAGCGAGTCCATGCCGAGGTCGGCGAAAGGCGTGTCGGCATCGAAGTCGACGCCCTGGCGCAGCGGCTCGGAGCGCAGCCAGTTCATGATGCACTCGTGCACGATGGCCTGGGTGGCGTTGGAAGCCGGGGCCTTGGTGACAAGCGCAATCGGCGCAGCCGGCGCCTGCTGCTGGCGGGGCAAAGGCGCGTGGCCCGCACCCGGGTCGCGCCGCAACAAGGCATCCGCCTGCTGGCTTTCGCCCGGCAGTTGCTGGTCGACGTCGCCGATCTGCGCCGCATAGCCGCCGATCAGCGCGACCAGTGCGTCGCTGCTGCTGTGCGGCCGGTTCGCGGCCAGCTCGGCCACCAGTTCGTGCCCCAGCGCGCTGAAGCGCCGGCGCGCCCAGACCACGGCGTCGCTGGCCAGCTGAGGGTCACCCGGGTCGCCGTGGCCATCCTGCTGGCGACGCTCAGCCGCCCCAACCAGGCATGCGCGCGCCACCAGCTCGCCGATGCGGTAGTCCAGCCATTGGTTCAGCGCTGCCTGCGAGCCGAAGAGGCGCGATCCATCCCGCGCCGCGCGCAGACGCGCGACCAGTGTGCCGAGCTCCACCGCCAGCGCGGGACGTTTGAGCGTCTCGGCCAGGAAGGCGTGCACGGCGCCCTGCGGCTGGGCCATCGATGCGCCCAGGTGGGCGTACAGCGTCTCGGTCGGCCCTTCCAGGATGCGCAGGACGCGGGCGTCGCGCAGGATCTGCGGGGCGCCGTTCGATTCGATATAGCCGCGCCCGCCCAGCATCTGCAGCAGGTCATCGGCGGCATGCCCGAGCGACTCGGTGGCGCTCGTCTTGCAGGCGAGGTAAGCCTCGGCCGGCACGCTGGCGCCGCTGTCGACGCAGTCGGCAATGGCGTACACCAGCGCCTCGACGGCGAAAATGTTGGAAGCCAGGTCCTGCAGGCGCACGATGCTCACCCCGTTTGCCGCCAGCACGCCGCTGGCGATCTCCCGGCGCGCTGCATAGCGCGCCATCAACTGGGCGCAGCGCTTCATGGCGCCGACGCAGATGCCGCCGATGCCCAGCCGGCTGAACAGCATGGCGTCGCGCGCGACTTCCATCCCTTCGCCCGGGGCCAGCAGCATGGCATCAAACGGGACAAACGCGTCCTCAAAAAAGATCGTGTTCTGGACCATGCCGCGCATGCCCATCGTCAGCGACTCCGGACCCTGGACCAGGCCGGCATTGTCGGCCTCGACCGTGAATGCGCCGATGCCGAGCGGGGTCCCCGCTTCGTCGACGGCCTTGGCGAAGGTCGTCGTCAGGCCGGCCCAGGAGGCCAGGCCGATCCATTGTTTTTCGCCGTTCAGGCGCCATCCGCCCGCGACCCGCGTCGCGGTGGCGCGCATCCCGACCGGGTTCGAGCCGGCGCCGGGTTCCGTCAGGGCGAACGAGGCCAGCTGGCGGCCAGTCGCCAGGCCAGGGAGCAGGCGCTGGCGCATGGCGGCGGGGGCGAAGCCCAGCAGGGGACGCACGCCGAGGCCGTTGTGCACGCCGATCAGGGTGGCGATCGTCAGGTCGACTGCCGCCACCTGCTCCAGGACGCGCATCAGGTCGCTTGTCGCCAGGGCCATGCCGCCGAACTCGCGCGGCACTTGCAGGCCGAAGAAGCCCTGGTTGCCCAGGTCGAGCACGATGTAGGGCGGGATGGTGCGGCGCTCGTCGATCAGGCGCGAATTGATGCGCCGCTCCGCGTACTGGCGGAACCATGCGATCATGGCGTCGGCGCGGGCGCGGCTGGCGCCGGCATCGGGGGCGTGGCCAGGCGCAAGCCCGGGCGCGGCCGCCGGCGCAGCTTGCTGCGCCGGAACCGGAACCGGGACGGCCGGCGCCGGGTTTTCCTTGGTGGCCGCCTTCATGCTGCGCCGGTCGAAGATACTGCCGGGCATCACATACACGAGTTCGAGCTGGCCCTGCAGCGCCAGCTCCTTGCAGCGCGAACGCTGCACCTTGCCGCTGGTCGTGCGCGGGAAGCTGCCGGGACGGACGAAGACGATCGAGGACACCGCCACGTCGAACTGCTGGGCGATCACGCGGGTGATTTCGCGCGCGCTGGCGTCGATTTTTGCCAGGTAGGCGTCGTGCTCCTCCGGCCGGTTCGCTTCCTTGGCCTGCTGCGCGGCGCGCACCAGGCTGCGGTTGGCCTCGGCGACGATCGCCAGGCGTTCCTGGCCTTCGACCTCGACCGAGAAGGCGGCGCACATGTTCGGTTCGATGAAATCGATGGCGCGCTCGATGACTTCTTCGATGTCCTGCGGATAGACGTTGCGCCCGTTGATGATGATCAGGTCTTTCAGGCGGCCGGTGATGAACAGCTCGCCGTCGCGCATGAAGCCGAGGTCGCCGGTGCGCAGGAACGGGCCTTCGCCGCTGGCCAGCATCGCGCCGAAGGCAGCCTCGGTCTCCGCCGGTTTCATCCAGTAGCCGCGCGCCACGCTCGGGCTGCTGACCCAGACTTCGCCGACCCGCCAGTTCGACACCTGCAAATGGGTTTCCGGGTCGACGATGGCGACTTGCGTGCCGATGCCGATGCGGCCCGAGCTGACGATGTCGCGCGCATCCTCGTCGCCGGGGGCGGCGTCGCGAATCTGGTTGCCCTCCAGCAGGGACTTGCTGACGGTGCGCACCACGGGCGCGGTCTCGATCGGCCCGCCGCTGACGAACAGGGTCGTCTCGGCCATGCCGTAGCAGGGGAACATTGCCGCATCCGTCATGCCGCAGGCGCCAAAAGCGCCGACGAAGCTGCGCAGCGTGGCGGCGCGTACCGGTTCCGAACCGTTGTAGGCCAGCGTCAGGCTGGACAGGTCGAGCCCGGTCTTGGCATCGCTGCCGATCCGTTTGGCGCAGTAATCCCAGCCGAAGTTCGGGGCGCCGGCGCAGGTGCCGCGGTAGCGCGAGATGGCTTCAAGCCATAGGCGGGGGTTTTTGAGGAAAGTGGCGGGCGCCATCAGCACGCAGTGGAAACCGACGTGCAGCGGCGACACCACGCTGCCGATCAGGCCCATGTCGTGGAACAGCGGCAGCCAGCTGACCATCACGGTATCAAGCGTGAAGCCGAAGCCGGCGCGGATCGAAGCGACGTTGCTGGCGATATTGCCATGGGTGATCTCGACGCCTTTCGGCAGCGCGGTCGAACCCGAGGTGTACTGCAGGAAGGCGAGATCCGCGGGCGCGACCGCGGGCAGCGGCGCGTCGGGGTCGAGGGGCTCGAGCGTATCGGTGCTCAGGCAGCTGCGGTGGTCGGCGTCGACCAGCGACAGGCTGGCCTTGATCGCGGTCTCGTTGTCAAGGCGCGTCAGGATCAGGACCGGGTCCGCATCCTCCAGCAGGGCCTTCAGGCGGCGCGAGGCGCGGCTTTTATGCGGGATCGTCGCCGGCACGGCGATAATCCCGGCCAACAGGCAGGCCAGGTAGACCACGATGAACTCGAGGCCGGCCGGATAGAGGAGCAGCGCGCGCGCGCCGGGAGGAGCGCGTTCGGCCAGTGCCCGCGCCAGGCGCGAGGCGCGGCGCTCGAGCTGGCCGAAGGTGATCTCGTCCACCTTGCCGTCGTCGCGCAGGAAGGTATACACAAGGCGGTCCGGCGTGGTGCGCGCGTGCAGGCGCAGCCGGTCGGTCAGGAGTTCGATGGTATCGCCTGGCAGCTTGCTCATATCCTCGTTCAATCTCACATGGTTCCCTGTTGGTTCTGCTTGTCTGTTTTACTTATTTGCCCAGGCGTGCTTCGCCGGCCGCAATCGCCTGGCGCGCGCGCGTGACGGCGTTGCCGATGACCGGCGCGGCACGCTTGAGTTGTTGCATGTTGTGGTTCGCCATCAGCTGCAGGCGCAGGCGCGAGGCGCCGATCGGCACGCCGGGAAACTCGACCTGGTTGACGAACACCGACTGGTCGAACAGCAGCTTGCCGACCAGGCGCGAGACTTTCTCGCTGCCGATCAGCACCGGGACGATGGCCGACGGCGTTCCCATGCAGGTAAGGCCTTCGTCCCTCAGGAGCCCGCGCAGGTTTTCCGCATTGCGCAGCAGGTCGGAACGCAGCGATTGGCCTTCGTTCGAGCGGACGATGTTGACGCACTCGAGGATCACGGCCGACTGCACCGGGGAGAGCGCGTTCGAGAACATGTGCGGGCCGGCATACAGCTGGATGTGGCGCTTGACCGAGCGCGAGCTCGTCGCGACGAAACCGCCGTTCGACGAAAACGTTTTCGAGAAGGCGCCCATCACCAGGTCGATCTTGCCGAGCATGCCCTGGGCCTCGATGGCGCCGCCGCCGTTGGCGCCCAGCGCGCCGAGGTCGTGGGCGACGTCCACCAGCAAGGTTGCGCCGAACTCGTGGCAGCTCGCCTGCAGCGCCGCGATGTCGGGCGAGTCGGAGTCCATGCTGAACAGGCCTTCGGTGACCACCAGGATGGCGTGCTCGGTATCGCGTGCGCGGATGCTTGCCAACAGCTGCCGCACGTGGGCGACGTCGAGGTGGCGGTTGATGACCACGTTCGGGGTGGCGCTGCTGGCGCCCTGGCGCAGCGAGGCGTGGGCGAACTGGTCGATCACGATATGGTCGGTGGCCTGCACCAGCGCCGTGATGGCGCCGAAGGCCGCGCCCCAGCCGGTCGGGAACAAGGCCACGTGCTCGGCCTGGACCAGCCCGGCGATGGCCTCTTCCAGCGCCAGCGACAGTTTGGTATTGCCGAGCAGGACGGCCGAGCCGGCGCTGTGCGGGCCGGCGTCGCGCAGGGCGCGTGCCGCGGCCTCGGCCACTGCCGGATGCGATGCCAGCGACAGGTAGTCCTGGGAGGCGAAATTGATCCCGCGCGCGCCCTGGCCGGCCTCGTCGCGGATGCTGGCGATGGGGTAGGGGGCACCCTCGAGCGAGCGGCTGTACTGCCACAGCTGGTGCGCCGCGCGCTGGTCGTGCCAGCCTTCGACGGCGGCGGTGCGGGCCAGCATGTCGGGGCCGCGCGGTTGCGCGAACTGGGCCGCGGTACCCGACAGCGCACCGGCGGCCAGCATCGCGTCGACCTCGCGCTCGAGCGCCTCCTCAAGGCTCAGGGTCGGCGCCGCATCGGCGTCATTCGGAACGGATGGATCCAGGTAGGGTTGGGTCATGTTTTCTTCTCTCCCGTTCATGCCGGGCACGCCGCCAGGGGCGTGCCGGACGATGGCGTTATCATTTGCTGCCTGAGCAGTTCCGCAATCTGGTCGGGACCGACCGGACGGCTAAAGTAATAGCCTTGCGCGGCGTCGCAACCCATCGCCACCAGGTCCGCGAGTTGTGCTTCGGTTTCGACCGCTTCCGCGATGACGGTCAGTTGCAGGCGGTGCGCCATGTCGATGATCGATTCGGCCAGGGCATAGGCACGTTCGTTGCGCTCCGGCTGTCCCAGGCGCACGACGAAGCTGCGATCCATTTTGAGGATGTCGGCCGGTAATTCAGTCAGGTAACTCAGGCTCGAATAGCCGGTTCCGAAGTCGTCGATCGACACTTGTACGCCGGCCCGCCGCAGTATACTCAGGCCCGCCTGGTTCAGAGACATGTTGTCGATCAAGATTCCTTCGGTAATTTCCAGATCCAGGCAACGTGGGTCGATACCGGTTTCCTCGATGATCGCCAGGATCCGCTCGACCAGGCCCGGATGCTTGAGCTGGCGGACCGACAGGTTCACCGCGGTCTTCAGCGGCGGCAGCCCGGCCTTGCGCCAGGCGACGTTCTGCAGGCAGGCGGTGCGCAGGACCCATTCGCCGATCGGCACGATCAGGCCGGTCTCCTCGGCAAGCGAAATGAAGCGTGCCGGTTCGATCCGGCCATACTGCGGATGGGCCCAGCGGATCAGCGCTTCGACGCCGGCAATCCGGCCGGTCGCGAGGTCGACCTGCGGCTGGTACTCGAGCAGCAGCTGGTTCGAGGCGAGCGCGTCGCGCAGGTGGTTCTTCAGGGTCAGCCGCTCGCTCGGCGGCAGGGCGGCGTCGGTCGCATAAATCTGGACGTTGTTTTCGCCCCAGTTCTTGGCGCGCGTCATGGCCACGTCGGCGCGCTTGAGCAGCGCGTCCATGTCGCAGGACGGGGCGGGGAAGATCGCGATGCCGATGGACAGGCTGACGAAACATTCGCGCTCACCCACGATCAGGGGCAGGGCGAAGCGGTCGAGGATCTTTTCCGCCACCTGCTGCGTGTCGGCCACGTTCCACAGGTCTTCCAGGATGATGATGAATTCATCCCCGCTCCAGCGCACGACGGTATCCGATTCGCGCAGGCAGGAGCGCACATGCCCGGCGCTCTGGACCAGGATCGCATCGCCCGCCTCGTAACCGAGTGCATCGTTGACTTCCTTGAACTTGTTCACGTTCAGCAGCATCACCCCGACCAGGCGTTCGTTGCGCAGGGCGCGCGCCATGGCGTGGCCGAGGCGGTCGCGCAGCACGCGCCGGCTGAGCAGGCCGGTCAGCTCGTCGATCCGGGTGATGTCGAACAGGTCGGGCGCGGCACCTGCCTCGCCCGTCGCGCCCTCGCCATCGTCCAGCGGCGCCGGCTCGATCGCCTGGCCGTAACTGACCACGCGGTTGCGCCCGCTGGATTTGGCCTGGTACAGGGCTTCGTCGGCACGGGCCACGGTCTGGCCGATCGATTCGCCGTGGCGGAACTCCGCCACCCCGATCGAGACGGTGACGTGCAGTTCCGCCGACACGCTGGAAAAGCCGAGCTGCTGCACGCGCAGGCGCACGCGTTCGGCGAACACATGGGCCTCGTCCTGCGTGGTGCGCGGCAGCATCAGCAGGAATTCCTCGCCACCGTAGCGTCCGAACGAGTCGGTGTCGCGGATGCGCTTCTGGACGCACAGCGCAAACTCGCGCAGCACCAGGTCGCCGGCCGAGTGGCCGTAGGTGTCGTTGATGCGCTTGAAGTAGTCGATGTCGAGCAGGCACAGGCTGAAGGTCGTGTTGCTGTGGCTGGCATGCTCGCGCTCGTCCTCGATCAGCTTGATCAGGTGGCGGCGGTTGTGGCTGCCGGTCAGTTCGTCGCGGATCGCCAGTTCATTGATGAAGTCGAGCGCCTGCTGGAGCTTGATGAAGCCCTGGGTCTTGGTCAGCTCGAACAGCAGCACGAACACGACGATGACGATGTACAGGCCGAAGTCGCACAGCAGGTAGAGCAGCGTGATGTCCTCGACCGGGTGCGGCGGCAGGGGCATGCCGAACAGCGGCATGGCATAGATGAGGGACACCGCGGCGCAGCTCATGCACAGCCAGAACACGGCGGTGGCGACCCCGCCCAGGAACATCGCGACCACGGGCGCCGTGATCAGCCAGCCCGCGGTCGGCGCCGACACGCCGCCGAGCGAGTAGGTCAGCCAGGTGAAATTGAAGAACACCGCGCACAGGAACACTTCGCGCGCCACCACGATGCTTTTCGTAAAACGCAGCAGGAAGGGCGAGACGAACATGAACGCGCAGCAGGTCAGGATGACCCTGGCCGCCGAGGTGAAGCCCAGCGCATGGTAGGTGAAGGCGTACAGGGGACCCGAGAGCGCCGCCATCACGACCGCATTGATCACGTTCTGGGCGCGCGTCAAGGTGGCGGCATCCTGCTGCGCTTCGAGTGGAATGAACCACTGGATGGCAGCGATATAGCGGCTGATCAATCGGGTGCCAATATTCGTCATGGTGTCTCTAGGTGCTGTGGGTCTTCTGCGCGCCTACTGTTTCAGTAGGAAAATATTTCCGCTCGGAATCGACCTAGGATCGTAGCATGACGCTTTATGTAACTTGGATACTTATAATAAAAAGGGTGGTTTACTCACTAAAAAGTTGCAGACATGTGACATTTCACTGCAATAAACGCAACGAAGTCTCCCCAATTAACAGGCGGGAAGTTATGCGGCGAGACTGCGCGGCGCTAGCCCGGCAGCCGCGCGTCGCGGCATACCATGTCCTGGAGCGCGGCCTGCGACAGGGCAGGGCTGAAGTAGTAGCCCTGCATCTGGTCGCAGTCGTGGTCGCGCAGGAAAGCGAGCTGCTCGCGCGTTTCCACGCCTTCGGCAATCACCTTCATGTGCAGGTTGTGGCCGAGGGCGATGATCGCGCGCGCGATGATGGAATGCCCGTCGTGGGCGACATCGCCGAGGAAGGAACGGTCGATCTTGATGAAGTCGACCGGGAATTTCTGCAGGTAGGAGAGGCTCGAATAGCCGGTGCCGAAGTCGTCGATCGAGAGGCGCAGGCCGAGCGCCTTGAGTTCGGCCAGCGCCTCCATCGCCTCCTCCGGGTGGTCCATGAGCTGGCTCTCGGTGACTTCGAGTTCGAGCTTGCGCGGATTGACGCCCGCATGCGCCAGCGTGCGCGCCAGCTGGCCGGCAAACTGGCGCTGGCGTAATTGTCGGGCCGACAAGTTGACCGAGATGACGAAGTCCTGGACGCCGAGCGCTTCGAACGCCTTCAGGACGCCGCAGGCCTCGAGGATGACCCATTCCCCGAGCGGCACGATCAGGCCGGACTCCTCGGCGACCGGAATGAACTGGTCCGGGGGCACCGTGCCGTTTTCGGGAAGGTTCCAGCGCACCAGCGCCTCGGCGCCGACGACCTTGCCGGTGCGCAGGTCCACCTTGGGTTGATAGCCGAGCACCATTTCGTGGTTCCCGATCGCGCGGCTCAGGCTGGCCTCCAGCATCAGGTGCTGGTGCACGATCTGGTTCAGCTCCGTCGAGTAGAACTGGCAGTTGTTCTTGCCCAGCGATTTGGCGTGGTACATGGCCGCGTCGGCGGCGCGCATCACGCGGTCGACGGTGTCGCCGTCGTGCGGAAAACGGCTCACGCCGATGCTGGTGCCGGCCAGGATTTCGCGCCCGGCCACTTGAATCGGCGCGCTCACGCGCAGGCGGATGCGCTCGATCAGGTCGGCCAACTGCCCGTTGCCCGCCTGGTTGTTGATCACCAGGACGAACTCGTCGCCGCCGACGCGGGCGACCGTGTCGTTCTCGCGCACGCTCGCGCGCAGGCGGTTGGCGATTTCGCGCAGCACCACGTCGCCGGCATCGTGGCCGAAGTTGTCGTTGATGTGCTTGAAATTGTCGAGGTCGAGGAAAGCGAGCGCTCCCAGCACGTCGTTGCGCACCGCAAAGTCGATGGCGAACTTGAGCTGGTCCTGGAGCAGGGTGCGGTTTGCCAGGCCCGTCAGCGGGTCGTGGTGGGCCAGGTGGTGCAGGCGCCGTTCATAGTGCCGCGCTTCGGTGATGTCGCTGATCACGCCGACGAAATGGGTGATTTCGCCATCGGCGTTGATGACCGGGTCGATGCGCAGGTCGTTCCAGAACACCTCGCCATTCTTGCGCGCGTTGCGCAGGATGGACTGGACGCTTTTCCGGTCGTTCAGCGCATCGTGGATGCGCCTGTGCTCGATCGCGTCGCAGCCTTCGATGCGCAGGAAGCGCGGATCGCGCCCCTTGACCTCGGCCAGCGTATAGCCCGTCATCTGCTCGAACGCCGGGTTGACGTACTCGATCGGGTGTTTCCCGTCCTCGCAGCAGGTGATCACGATCGCGTTGACGCTCGAATAGAGGGCACGTTCGCGTATCCGCAGGCCCTGTTCGGTCTGTTTGCGCGCCGTGATGTCGAGCCCGGTGCCGAAGATGCAGGGCAGGTCGCCGAGGTTGGTGCGGGCGCAGTGGAACAGCAGGGTCGTGCGCTTGCCGGATTTGCCGACCAGTTCCGCTTCATGCGAGGAACTGCCATGGTCAAACGCATCGAGGATCTTCTGCACGATTTCCGCGCGATCCTTTTCGTCGAAAAAGTACTGGACGTTCATCGTCGGCAGTTCTTCGCTCGTCATCTCCAGCGTGTCTTCGAGCTGGTGGTTCCACAGCAGCAGGTGCCCGCTCGGGTCGATGACGTAGAACACGCAGGGCAGGCCTTCGATGAGGTCGGCGGTCGGCAGGTCCTGGATCAGCGCGTAGCGCGGCGGAACCTGGCCGGCGCGGGGAATGACGATGACGCTGTAGGTGCCGGCGTGGCCCGGGTCGAGCGATTGCGGCGCGATCGTGACGCGCACCGGCAGGCGGCGCCCGTCGGCGCAGCGCAGGTAGCCGCTCGAGTCGAGCTCGGCACGAGCCGCGATCGACAGCGGAGGGTCCATGCTGTCGTCGAATTCGATGAGCTGCTCGAGGCGGCGGCTGCGGATGTCCGCGGCCGTGTAGCCGGCGAGCGTTTCGCATGCCTTGTTCCAGCTCGCAATGGCGCCGCTGGCATCGACCACGAAGACGGCGAGTGGCAAGGGCAACAGGTTCAATGCGTTCGCCTGCATCGCCATGCGTTATGCATGAAGCATGAAGCATGAAGCATGAAGCATGAAGCATGATGCATGCTGCATGATAGTCCTGTGAACGCTCACGAGCGAGCAATTTCGTTTTCAGATATGGAACACGCTCCGGGGAGCGGTGCTTACGGTGCGAGGGCGGGCGGCGGCGTCGGGCGGGCCGGCGCCAGCGCGGTTGGCACGCGTTCCGCCGCCACACGCGGAATCCTGCGCCCGGCCTCGATGCCTTCGTTGAACAGGTTCTGGAGCGGCGTGTTCAGGTAGGGCAGGACGACGCTGATGGTCAGCATGCCGACGCCGAGCGTGATCGGAAAACCGATACCGAAGATGTTCAGCTGGGGCGCGGCGCGCGTCAGGATGCCGAGCGCGACGTTCGTAATCAGGAGCGCGGCGAGGATCGGCAGCGAAATCTGCAGGCCCGCCGAGAAGATGCGGCTGCCCAGGCGCGCCAGTTCCAGCGGCGCCGCAAGCGAAAGCGGCGTGCTGGAAACAGGCAGGCTGGTGAAGCTTTCCGTCAGCGCGGCGACCAGCACCAGGTGCGCGTTCACGGCGAGGAAAGCCATGGTCGCCACCATCGACATGAACTGGCTGATCGCGTTGGTACGGCCTTGCGTGTTCGGGTCGAAAAAGGAAGCGAAGCCGAAACCCATCGTCGAGCTGGCCAGTTCGCCGGCGTATTCGATGGCGGCGAACACGAGGCGCATCGAAAAACCCATCGCCAGGCCGACCAGCAGTTCCTGCACCAGGATCAGCAGGCCCGCGTACGAGGTCGGCTCGACGGCGGGCATCGGCGGCAGGTTCGGCGCGACGACCAGCGCCAGCAGCACGCCGAGGATGACTTTCACCTGGGTCGGCACGCTGGCGTGGCCGAACAGCGGGGCGGCCGCGATCATGCCGAGGATGCGCGTCAGCGGCCACAGCAGGCTGGCGATCCAGAGGTTGATTTCGCCCGAGGTCAGGGTCAGCATTGGCGGTGCACGAGTTTCAGGCGGCCTTCAGCTGACCATTAGCCGACCATGCCCGGAATGCCGGTGAACACCTGGCGCATGTAGTCGAGCATGACCGACAGCATCCAGGGCCCGGCAATGGCGAGGGCCAGGAATACGCCGATCAGCTTCGGGATGAAGGAGAGGGTGGCTTCGTTGATCTGCGTCGCGGCCTGGAAGATGCTGACGACCAGGCCGATGATCAGGGCCATCAGCAGCAGCGGCGCGGAGACCATCAGCGTGATTTCCATGGCCGTGCGGCCCATCGTCATAACGGTTTCGGGAGTCATGGCCGCCCCTAATTGAAGCTCTGGGACAGCGAACCCAGCAGCAGTTGCCAGCCGTCGACCAGCACGAACAGCATCATCTTGAACGGCAGCGAAATCACGGCAGGCGACATCATCATCATACCCATCGCCATCAGCACCGAGGCCACCACCATGTCGATGATCAAGAACGGTATGAAGATCGCAAAGCCGATCTGGAACGCCGTCTTGAGTTCACTGGTGACAAAAGCCGGGATCAGGACGCGCAGCGGAATGTCTTCCGGTCCCTGCAAGGCGGGCGTGCGCGAAATCTTCACGAACATCGCCAGGTCGGCCTGGCGCGTCTGCTTGACCATGAAGTCTTTCAGCGGCTGGGCGCCGCGCTGCATCGCCTCGGTCATCTGGATGCGGTTTTCCTGCAGCGGCACATAGGCGTCGGTATAGATCTTGTCGAAGGTCGGGCCCATCACGAACAGGGTCAGGAACAGGGCCAGGCCCACCATCACCTGGTTCGGCGGCGCGGTCTGGGTGCCGATCGCCTGGCGCAGCAAGGAGAGCACGATGATGATGCGGGTGAAACTGGTCATCATCAGGAGCGCGGCCGGCAGGAAGGAGAACGCCGTCATCAGGAGCAGCGTCTGCACCGGCAGCGAGTACTGGGTGCCGCCGCCCGGCGCGGCGCTGGTGGTCAGGGCGGGAATGCCCGGCTGGGCCAGCACGGCCAGTGGCAGCAGCATCAAGCCCGCAACCACCAGGAGCTTCTTCTTGTTTCGCATTACCCGCATTACCTTTAACCTTTTACCTTATTTCGCATTACGCTTGTCGATCGTCTGTTTCAGCCAGTCGGCGAAGGTCGCGGCGGAGGGCGTGTGGCCCGCCAGCGTGGCCGTCGATGGCGTGGCTTCGCCCCTGGGCATCGTCGCCAGCGCGTTGACGCGGCCCGGCGAGGCGCCGACCACGATCCACTGGTCGCCCACTTCGACCACCATGATGCGTTCGCGCCCGCCGATGTTCAGGGCGCCCACCATGCGCAGGTTGGCCGAGTTGCCGCTCATCTTCGGGCCGTAGCGCTTCATGGCCCAGGCCAGCGCGGCCAGCAGCGCCAGCACCAGCGCCAGCGCGAGGATGGTTTGCAGCAGCGAACCGGCCGACGGCGCGGCCGATGGCCCGGACGCCGCCTGCGGCATGCGCGCCGGGTTGGCCGGCGTGGCGGGACTGGCTGCCGGCGCCGCAGGCATGCCGGCAGCGTCGGGAGCGGGCGTGGCCGGAGTCGCCGGGACTTCGCCCACGGTGGTGGCGCGTTCGGCGGCGGGAATGCCGGCGGGCGTAGCGGTGGCGCTGCCTGGCGCGGTGGTGTTGTCCTGGGCGCCCGCGTCCTGCCGGGGTGGCGCCGCCACTGGCGCCTGCACCGCCTGCCGGCTC
>JAQGLR010000329.1 GCA_028292765.1 Massilia sp.
CAGGTTCGACAACGCCTGGGCCATGCGCGATCCGTCCCAGCCCCCCAGCAGGTCCCCTTCGATCGTCATCGCGATTTGACTGTCCGGATTGAAGGTCTAGGCTTCCTCGACCACGTTGATGCATATCTCTGCAAGGTCGACAGTACTAGGATCGACCGGTATGCCGTCGCCCAGGTGCGAGGTCGAAAAATCCAGCAGGTCGCGGACGATCGCATCCATGCGTTTCGAGCTGTTGAAGATCCGCAGGCCCACTTTCAGCGCCTTCGCCGGCAGGCTCTGGTCCTGGAGCAGGACCTGGGCGCCCATGCTGATCGCCCCGAGCGGGGTGCGCACATCGTGGCCGAGAATGGCGAGGAACAGATTCTGGGCTTCGCGCAGCATTTTGGCGTAGCGCGCCATCGATTCGGTCTGGGCCTGGTCGATCGCTTCATTGAAGCGGATCATGTCCTGGATATCGCCGGCGGTCGTGATCTCGACCTGGCGCGCCCACAGGCGCAGGACACTCGAACGTAGCGCCCGGTATTCGGCCATGACCTGCTCGCCGGTGAAACCTGCCGCCAGGCGGTCGGCAGCGTGAATCTCGGCGGCCGTATCGGCTGCCGTTTGCGGGCCGAGCCCTTTGGACTTGGCGATGCTCTCGTGTTCAGCCTGGGGCGTTTCCAGGTCGGCCGCCACGGCTTTCAGGACGGCGGCTGCGTGATCGCGCAGCTCTTTTTTGTTGGCATTCACCAGCGGCTCCAACGTCGAAGCAAAATCTTCCCACTCCTGCAAGATGCATTCGAGGTTGCCTACGATAAAACTCGATAACTTCATTGATATCCTTGATGTTGATGGCCGGCGCCGGGGTTCTTTTGCAGCAGCTTGCGCACCTCGACCAGTAATTCTTCGGCCAAAAACGGTTTTCTCAGGAATGCGTCGTAGCTTTTCCCGGGAGCGACCCGGCATTGCAGGGAGCCACTCATCAACAAGATCGGGATACCGGTCGTCGATGGGCTGGCTTTTATTTGTTCGCTCAGCTGCAACCCGGTGATATCGGGCATGCAGCAATCGGAAATGAGCAGTTCGGGTTGTTGGTCGGAGATTTTTGCGAGGGCTTCCGCGCCGCTCAATACGACGCTGGTGTCATAGCCGTACGACTCCAGCAGCATCGAACAGTTTTCTGCGAAGTCCGAGTCGTCGTCTGCAATTAAAATCATCGTTATCTCCTTGTGCGTGCCAATTCTTGCGTCCGGCGAGCTGCAAACGCCGGACCTCGTTGTTCATGCCGGCGGCATGGCCGCCAGCATGGTATTAACGTTGTGGCAGCACGACGACCGTATCGCCGGTACGGCCCTTTTCGCCTTTTTCGCCTTCGTAACCCTGGGCGCCAGTCGCACCGGCCTCGCCCTTGGCGCCGTCGTATCCGGTAGCACCGGTCGCGCCGGCTTCACCCTTGGCGCCGTCATAGCCTGGCGCGCCGGTAACGCCGGTGTTCCCGGTGTCGCCGGTCTGGCCGGTCTGTCCCGTGGCGCCGGTCGCACCCGTTGCGCCAGCTTGCGCCTGGGCGCCGGTGGCACCCGTGGCGCCGGTAGCGCCAGGTGCGCCCGCAGGACCGGCGATCACTTGCACCACCGGAGCGGGCGCCTCGGGCTTGCAGGCGGACAGGGAAACGGTGGCAGCCAGTGCGAGCAGGATCAGGGAATGTTTCATGGTGAGGCCTTTTGTCGGGGAAGTGCGCCGCAGCAGGCGGAACGGCTCGACGGCGTCGGGCACGCGTTCCACGTGGCGGGTGAGGGAAAATGGGACCAGGAGTGCGGCCGGTGTCAGGTTCGACGGAGGCGCAACGGCGGGAAGTGAGACCATCATGCCCTGCCATTTGTTCAGCTTCCGTACGGAAACGAACATTGGCCAGTTGGCGTGGATCAACCGGCATACACATTGGCTTCCGCGCCTCGTTTCCCCCGGGGGCGCTTCACGCCCGGGCACGACCTCTCGGACGCGTCGTCGTTACTTTCTGTGGATTTTCGAGGAACGTGGTCGCGTACACTCATCGGTTTCGTTGAGGGAAACGTGATGAAAACTGCACTTTCTGCCGTCCTGCTTGGCATCGGCCTTTTCTTTTCTGCCCCACATTCGGCTTTTGCGAAAAGTCCGGCCGATAGCCGGCAGCAGATCGAAGGAATCATCGAGACCTTCCGCCAGGCGATCATCAACAAGGACACGGCCGGCTTCATGAAGCTGTTCCTGCGCGACGACATCACGTGGACCGCGGTCTATACGGACGGCAGTGTCGACCGGTATAACGCCACCTTGAAAGATCCGAAAGAACCGCGCTCCCCTAAAGTCCAAAGCAGCAGCCCGCGCAAGTTCATTGAAAATATCGCCAGGGCCAGGGAAACCAGGGCCGAAACCTTTTCCAACGTGCGTATCGATACCGATGGCGAAATAGCCCAGGTCTGGTTCGATTACACCTTCATGGTGGGTGATTACAAAAACAACTGGGGCAAGGAAAGCTGGCAGCTGGTCCGGACTGAAGCCGGATGGAAGATCGCTGCCGTGGTCTGGTCAGCGGAAGAGAATCCTGTTGCGCGTGCGAATGGAACGCTGTGAAATGAGCGAAGGCCACACATTGAGCTGCCCAATTTTTCGACAAGCAAGCAGCGCCGACATTCCAGCCATGTCGCGTATTCGATTGTCGGTCACCGAAAATGTGCTGTCCGACCCCGGTCGCGTTACCGGCAAGATGTACGAAGATTATCTTGCGCTAGCGGGACGAGGCTGGGTTGCAGAGATCGAAGGTGTCATTGTCGCGTTTTGCTATGCCGACAGGATTGAGGGCTCGATCTGGGCGCTGTTTGTGCGTCCGGGCAACGAAGGCCAAGGCCTGGCAAAGCGCTTGCTGGGCTTGGCGGTGGACTGGATTTTCGAGCTGGGTCATGCAACCGCCAGGCTCGACACAAGCGCGCACACCAGGGCTGACCGCTTTTATGCCATGCAAGGCTGGGAACGAAGGCCGGTGAGCCATACAAAGGTCGAATACACGCTGCGCAAGCACGGGTATGACGGACGGTAGTTGCCCCCATCCGCCTGGCAGCGGCCAGCGGGACCCTGCTCCGTCTGAAACGGCCGCATGAATTGATAACGGTTGGTGCGCCAGGTCTTGCCGTCGGCATTGAACTGCTCGACCGAACTCGGTCCGCGCAACACGACCGTGTCGCCGGAGAGGTGGCCCCGTACCTCCGGGTGGTGCGGCTCTTCGGCACCACGGCCGGATGCGCCAGGCGCGCCAGGAGGTTCGTCCGGGTTTCGACCTGCGAAGCGAGCGAGTGCACCCAGACATAATCGTCCGCCAGCCAGGTTGCCAGGAAGGCGGTGTCGCTCCGCGAATAACAATGTTGGGCGCGCACGACTGTCCGTCAGAGGGATTCATGCTGCGCGGGTAGAACGGCAACCGTCCGGCGGATACGCTATGCTGCTCGGCAGGCGGCCCGGTTAGCGCCGCACCACACGATGAAGGAGACGTATTACCGTGAATGACGCCCCAGAGCTGGTCTTGTGTATCCCGGGACCCTGGCGGGACCGCAAGGAGCTGACGGAGAGCATCGCCGATAGCGAGTCCGGTTATCAATTGATCGGCGGCGTGCTGCGCGATACATTCGACGGCTTTGCCTGCGATCTCGTGCTCGAGGGCGCGGACCCGGACCTGGCCGCGGCATTCGCCAAGGCCGGACCGCACTGGGCCGCCTCAAGCGCGATGGCGGCGGTGGCCGATCATGACTGCGTCATCTACCTGGCCGGCAAGGGCGGCTCGCGCCAAGCCGCCGAGTCGATGATGCGCGCCGCTGCCGCACTGGTCGAGGCCGGTGGGCTGGGGGTGAAGGTGGACAGCACCGGCATCGCCCACGGCCCGGCCTACTGGTTCGATATCTGCGACAAGCTCGAGCAGCTGACCGCCCACCGGGCCCTGGTCGTGTACGTCATGGGTAAAGACGACGTTTTTTCCTGCGGCATGCATAACTTCGGCCTGCCCGATGCGATGACGGGCGCCCTTGACAAGGCGGCCGCGGCGGACATGCTGCGCACCTTCACGCGCTACCTGCTGGAACAGGCGCCGGTTCTCGAGGACGGGCATACCTTCTCGGTCCGCGAGGGCATGCCGGTCTACCGCGTCGTGAAAGTACCCGCGCGCGATTACGGCCCCGACTCCCTCTTCAACAACCCCTACGGCGCCTGGCGCCTGGAGCCCGGGCAGCCGGAATCCGCAGCGGAGAGCGCACAGCCGGAAAAGCAGAACGGCTGGTGGGGCAAGGTCCGGTCGTGAGCACGGCGGCCCGGCCCGGGCTCAACGGGGCTGGACCGGTTCCAGCCCCAGCTCCGCCGGCAGCGGCACCGGCCCGTCGAACAGGCTGTGCTGCTCGGTCAGGAACAGCGCGACCAGGGTAATGAAAATCCAGACAACGGCATTGCGCATCGAGGCGGCGCGGCGGTCGGCTGCGCGGTCGGCTGCGCGGTCGGCTGATTTATCGCCACCGATCAGGCGCCGGAGGAATCGTGGAAGTTTCATGTGCCATCCTGCGATCTGGTTGAGCATGCGTCCAATGTAGCGTCCTCGCACCCGGGCTGCCAGCCTGCGCTCGCGGGTCACGCGAGGGCCAGCCCGAGCCGCTGGAATGACCGCAGGCCGAACCGCGGAACTGTCGCGTTTCCGCACGCCGGGTTCGTCTCGGCCTTGACGATTCGTCAGTACGCCCCTCTGGTAGAATACGCGCGACCCTTTTCGTCGTGCCGGCTTCCGAAGCCGGCATGTGCATGCACTACCCGCCACCACATATCCATGTTTAGTTTCTTCAAAAGAAAAAAAGCCCCTGAAACGCCGGCCACGGAAGAGACCGCTCCGGATACCGCGCCGGTGCCCGAAGTCGCGGCGCCGGCCGCTCCTCCACCAGCGCCCGCTGCCCCTGCCCCTGCCCTGTCGGCCGACGCCGACCTCTTCATCGAGGAAACGGCCGAGCGCCCCACCACCGAGGCCGAAAAGAAAAAGTCGTGGATGACGCGCCTGAAGGCCGGCCTGTCGAAGACCTCGAACAACCTGTCGCTGCTGTTCGTCGGCGCGCGCATCGACGAAGACCTGTACGAGGAACTCGAGTCCGCCCTGCTGATGTCCGACGCCGGGATGGACGCGACCCAGTTTCTGTTGGATAACCTGCGTCGCAAGGTCAAGGACGAGAAACTGCTCGACGCCGCCGCCGTCAAGGCCGCACTCAAGGAGTTGATGGTCGAGATGCTCGCGCCCCTGCAAAAGCCGCTCGAACTGGGCCGCCATGAGCCGATGGTGATGATGATTGCCGGCGTCAACGGCGCCGGCAAGACCACGACCATCGGCAAGCTGGCCAAGCACATGCAGCGCTCCGAACAGTCGGTGCTGCTGGCCGCCGGCGACACCTTCCGCGCCGCCGCGCGCGAGCAACTGATGGTCTGGGGCCAGCGCAACAACGTCACCGTGATCTCGCAGGCTTCGGGCGACCCGGCCGCGGTCGCGTTCGACGCGGTCCAGTCGGGCAAGGCGCGCGGCGTCGACGTCGTCATGGTCGATACCGCCGGCCGCCTGCCGACCCAGCTGCACCTGATGGAAGAACTCAAGAAGATCAAGCGCGTGATCGGCAAGGGCATGGATGGCGCGCCGCACGAAACCCTGCTCGTCATCGACGGCAATACCGGCCAGAACGCCCTGGCCCAGGTGAAAGCCTTCGACGATGCGCTGCAGCTGACCGGCCTGGTGATTACCAAGCTGGACGGCACCGCCAAGGGCGGGGTGCTGGCCGCGATCGCGCGTACGCGCCCGGTGCCGGTGTACTTCATCGGCGTCGGCGAAAAGCTGGACGACCTGCAGCCTTTCAATGCAGAAGAGTTCGTTGAAGCGCTGCTGGGTTAATAGATAAGAATCGCAACTGATGATCGAGTTCCATTCCGTTTCCAAGCAATATTCCGCCGAGGCCACCGCCCTGAGCGACGTCTCCCTGAACATCGACAAGGGCGAGCTGGTGTATCTGGCCGGCCCGTCCGGCGCCGGCAAGTCGACCCTGATGAAAATGGTCGCGGCCATCGAGCGCCCCAGCAGCGGGCGCGTGATCGTCTTCGGCCAGGACATCGGCAAGCTGAAAA